>CAIWTR010000037.1 GCA_903915615.1 uncultured Armatimonadota bacterium | reverse complement strand
TTATCCGTGATGAGGTAGCGGTCGTAGAGCGTTTGCAACCCGAGGTAGTCGAAGTCGAGGTCAGCCGATGGGTCGAGCGCCTTTGCCAAGCGGTCAAGGTCGTAGTTCAGGATGTCTTTCGCCAGACGGCCGATTTCAACCATCCGCTCGAGGGATGAACGCAGCGCCTTTGCATGTGCCGCCTGAAGCCCGGAAACGCCATCACGGACGATGTCCCAGCCAAGGCTCTCCTCGTAGATAAACGACAAGAGAATATGGCCAGCAAACTTGGCATAGTCGGCATCACGCTCCATCAATGCCTTTGCATTGAGGATGATGGTCTTCTCAAGGTCGCTACGCGAGATATCCGGGCGTACCGAACGGAGGAGCTCAGCCTCAATCTCGGTTGAACCAAGTGCCAGATCCAAGCCAATACGCGCAAATTCGATTCTCGCTCTGAGGTCTTCGCCATCCCAGAAAACAAGGGAGCCATCCGGTTCCATCACGGAAAGCAACGACACCTGCGCGTTGTCGCCACTTGCCAGCATCGCCTGTTCCTGAGCACGCAGCAGCGCACGCTGTGCTCTGTAAACGATGTAGTGCTCGGCAACCTTCATGTAGCCGGAGAGGATGAGTTCTTCTTGAACAAGGTCCTGCACTGTTTCGATGGATACATAGGAGCGTCCCAGAGTACGGACTCTGTGCGTTACCTTCTCTGCGATTTCGATGGCCAGTTCCGAATCGAGCTGCAGGCTTAGGAATGCCTTGCGCACCGCGATTTCGATTTTGTCAGCATTCCAGGGAACCACTTGACCATTACGACGGATTAAGCGGAGATCAGCAACCACTCCCCGACCAAACGGGAGAGTCGCACGCTGCATCACAAGGCTTTTTGCCACATCGAAGGAACCGCGCTCAATCAACACCGCTTCCGTCAAGACCGAAAGGTCGTATTCAGAGAGGCGAATCAGCTGCGTGTCATGTGCCACGGATGCAATCCGGTCAGCGACGCCACGAGCGACACCCGAAACAAACTCACGGTTTGCGGTTGTGTCGACATCAAGGCCACGTGCAACATAGACATTGGCCAGCGCATCGCCCACGAGTTGCGCAACCCGCGCAAGGCTAGCACCACCATCCGCACCTTCACTGATTACACGAACGTGCCCAGCATCGGTGATCTCATGGGCAACACTCAGGTGCGTCGCCCAGTTAATCTGAGGCCGTCCATTTGACTCGACGACTTTTTTGACTTCGAGGTCACGCAGTATCTCAGGAAGATTCGATCTT
Source organism: uncultured Armatimonadota bacterium (assembly GCA_903915615.1). Classification (GTDB taxonomy): domain Bacteria; phylum Armatimonadota; class Armatimonadia; order Armatimonadales; family Armatimonadaceae; genus CAIRTT01. Next base: position 14,813 of record CAIWTR010000037.1, on the reverse strand, counting down.
GTTGCCATAACTCACCACAACTCCAGAAAACCCGGGCCAAGTGCCCGACATATTCAAACTCTGCTGTCATCCAAAATCCGGAAAGGCCCGAACTTAAAGATCGTCGTCATCCACAGTACTGAGCGAACTCGACTTCTGATACTCCGTGACACGTCCCTCAAAGAAGTTCTGTTCTTTACGGATGTCCATCAGCTCTGCAAGCCACGGAAGTGGGTTTACAAGGCCGGGGTGCAGTGGGTCGAGGCCAACACCTTCGAGGCGACGGTCAGCGATGTAATCGATATACGTTTCAAACTCTTCCGATGAGAGCCCAAGAGCGGCCACTGGCAGGCAGTCCCGAATGAACTCTTTCTCAAGTGCAACAGCTTCCTTCATCAGGTCTGACAGCTCCTGCTTGAAGCCCACCGTCCACAGCTCGTGGTTCTCTTGAATCAACGCGATAAAGAGGTTGCGGAAAACTTCGATGTGGTTTGATTCATCCCGCAATGTGTAGCGGAACATCATTCCAATCCCTGGGAACTTCCCCTGACGGTAAAGGGACAGCATCATCCCGAAGAGACCGTAAAACTGCGTCCCTTCCATGCACTGCCCAAACACGAAAATGTTCTTGGCGAGCAGCCTTTGATTGTCAGGATTTGTCAGGTCAATGTCACGCCGCAAAGAATTGGAAATGCGGCTGACGAACTCGTTCTTCTTCTTGATCGTCGGGATGTCCTCGAACATCGCCTCGCACTCATGTGGATTCAGGCCAAGGGACGAGATCATGTAGAGGAGGCTATCCGCATGGATATTTTCCTCATGCGCATGGCGACCAAGAACTAACTTGATTTCACTTGCCGTGACCAGCTCGCGGACAACGTGCTGGATGTTATCCCCGACGATTCCTTCGGCAGCACTGAAGTAGCCAACCGCCATCCGGAGAATCCAGCGGTCGATCTCGGTGAGCGCAGATTCTGAGCGCCATTGCTCGATGTCGCGCTGCATTGGGATATCTTCTGGCTCCCAGTGATTTGCCTTCATCTTGCGGTAGATTTCGTACGCCCACTGGTACTTGAGCGGCAAAAGGTTGAACGTCATCGTTGCCCGACCGTTAATCACACGTTTTGCCTGAAGAGCCTCTATCGCTTTGGCCTCATCCAGTTCAAATACCTTAGTTCCGAGCTCAACCCTGGTGGTCTTGCTTTTTGTCGGGATCGTCGTCATCTACAGCACTTCCTATCAACAACTACCAAATGCCGCATCTACGTGAGAATCAACATCTAGTTGGCCTTTTGGTTATTAGCCCCTAGATATTGTGTTATCACTGCGCGCGTTCGGGATTATAGGCGTACGACGTACGTCAAGTCAAGCGATACCAGCGTATTTAATACACCCAAAATTTCCCCAAAAAACGGTGGAACTTAATGCCTGCCCCATCCACAGGGAAAGATGCGGACACGGACCACCGCAGAACCTTAATTACGTGGTTTGTCAATGTGAAATACACGCATTTCTACGTAATTTGATTCGCATTCAGGGCGCTCAAAGTGCCGGTTACACCCGTGTGCGGCTAGGTGAAGTGTGCACTGTTAGACACACGAAAATTCGGCACATTGGCAAGCAAACCACTGCCGAGCCCGATCGCTAGGCACCCGGGTCGAGTGGCATTGTTTCCGCCCAGTTCAACCCAGTTTTGACATCGACATCCAGGTTGACGGACAGCTTTGCAGCACCTTCCATACAGCTTCGTACATGCCCAGCGAGGTCCTGTGCCGCCGCGGCATCCACTTCGAAGAGAAGCTCATCGTGGACCTGCAGCAGCAATGTTGCCGGCAAATGGGAGTCCTTCAGCATGATGGCCGTATCGATCATGGCCCGCTTCATGATGTCAGCGCTCGAGCCTTGGATGGGCATATTTGCTGCGGCACGCTCCGCGGCCTGGCGGAACTGGAAGACGCGGCTGTTGATGTCGGGAATCCAGCGGCGGCGGCCATCGAGGGTCTGCACGTACCCATGTTCACGCGCAAAGGCGATGGTTGTATCGAGCCAGGTTCGGACGGCCGGGAAGCGCTCAAAGTAGCCGGCCTTCAGCGCCTTTGCTTCCCCGCTTGTCATTTTTAGCTGGCGTCCGAGCGCAAAATCGGAGATGCCATACAGAACCGCATAGTTGACGGTCTTCGCCGCACGGCGCATGTCCTTAGTGACATCCGCAGGCTCAACGCCGTAGACCTTGCTCGCGGTGTAGACATGGATGTCCTCACCTGACCAGAAGGCCGCCCGCAGCTCTTCATCCTCTGCAACGTGTGCAAAAATGCGGAGCTCAATCTGGGAGTAGTCAGCGCTAAGCAACACTTTGCCTGCGGGGGCGACGAAGGCCTTACGCAGTGCCCGTCCAACCTCTGTCCGTATGGGAATGTTCTGCAAGTTAGGGTTACTTGAGCTAAGACGCCCCGTCGCAGCCACTGTCTGGTGAAGCGTTGTGTGGATACGGCCATCCGCGCGGACCTGCTCGGGCAAGGAATCGGCATACGTGCTCTTGAGCTTGGTCAGCTCACGGTACGACAGGATACTCGCAACGATTGGATAGTTTGGCGCAAGCTCTTCAAGGACATCGGCGTCGGTTGAAAACCCGGTCTTCGTCTTCTTACCACTGGGCACACCCATTTTTTCAAACAGGATGTGCTGAAGCTGCTTTGGACTCGCGATGCTGAATTTCTCACCGGCAAGCGCATGGATTTCGCCCTCGAGCTCGCTGATACGAATCCCCATGACCGCAGCCTGACGCTTCATTTCATCTTTATCAAGGCAGATGCCCATGCACTCCATTTCAGCGAGGATGGGCGCAAGCGGCAGCTCCATGGTTTGCATTAAGTCGGTCTGTTCCGCCGCTTTAAGCTTTTCATCCATGGTCGGTTGCAGCGCAGCGATAGCATCGGCGGCCAGCGCCGCGTTCCGAAGCGCGATTTCCATGCGCTCAGCCGTACCGACATCTTTGAGCTCTTTCGCATCCGGTGCCCGCTCAAGCTGGATACCACCAAAGAACGCAGCGACATCGTGGACGGCATAGCCACTCCTTCGTCCGGCCTGTAAGAGGTACGACGCCAATTCAGCATCGAATGCCAAACCACCGAGGTGTATACCAAGGCGTGTCAGCTGGACAAGGGTGCCTCGCGCATCGTGGACACACTTCGGCTGGTTGACATCTTCAAGAAATGCCTTGACATTCGGATCGATAACGGCCGCAGCTGTGCTTCCACCAAAGAGTCCAGTGTCGACCACTTCTTCCAGCGGCGCGGTGATACGCAGGGCGGTGCCACTGCCATCCGCGATGCAGATTCCGTAAATGGGGGCATCTAGGGATGCGCCTGGCCCTGCGGCAACGCGCACCGCAACCGGTTTTCCCGCCCAGCTGGCTAGGATTGAAATGTCATCGGTGATGGTGACATCCCGCGGTGCCGCCGCCGCGCTGTTGTCATCCTCGCTGCCATCCGGGACCGCCGAATAGTCCGCGGTTGGCTGGCTGTCACTGACAGTGGATGCTCCGCTTGACAGGGTTGGCGTGGATGCGATTTTGGCACCGGGCACGCGCTTGAGCAGTGTGCGGAACTCGAGGCGCTCAAGATATGCGACAAGCGCTTCCGTCTGGAGAACAAACGTCCCAAGCGTCTCAACATCCGGGAGGTCGTACCCGAGAGGGACATCCTTGCGGATTTCAGCCAGCATCCGTGCCAGTGGAATCTGGTGGAGGTGTTCCCGAATGGACTCGCGGATCTTGGGCTTGTCGATGTTATCGACATTTGCCATCACATTTTCGACGGTGCCGTACTTTTGGAGCAGTGCGGTCGCTGTCTTCTCGCCGACGCCGGGGACATTCGGGATGTTATCCGAGCTGTCGCCCTTGAGTGCCCGGTAGTCGACGAGCTGTGCGGGTGTTAGGCCATAGCGTTCGACGACTTTGTCGTGGTCATAAATGACTGTTTCGGTCACGCCTTTGACGGTGATCATGACCGAAATGCCATCCCGGACAAGCTGGAGGTTATCGGAATCGCCGGTGACAATCATGACCTCGTAGCCCTGTTGCTGTCCGCGGACGGCGAGTGTCCCGATGATGTCATCCGCTTCGAAGCCTGGAATCTCGAGGGGGGTTATTCCAAAAGCGAGGACAAGCTGTCGGGCCATCGGGGCCTGGAGTTTAAGGTCATCGGGTGTCTCTTGGCGGTGCCCTTTGTAGTCAGGATAGGCATCGTGGCGAAATGTCGCCGCATGGGCATCCCACGCGCAGATCATCACATCGGGTTTATCGCGCTCAATCAGCGTGATGAGCATATTGGTCAGGCCAAAGAGTGCGTTTGTGGGTTCGCCTTTGCTGTTGGTCAGTGCCCGCATCGCGAAAAAGGCGCGGAAGAGCAGTGAATAGCCATCGATGAGCAAGAGGCGCTTTGACATGTGTTTATTGTACGCCTCACGAAAAGACATTCGGTAGAATGTGTCCGATGCACCCGTAGCTCAGCGGATAGAGCAGTTGCCTTCTAAGCAATTGGTCGCAGGTTCGATTCCTGCCGGGTGTATTTTTTCGTTTTTGAATCCCTACTTGTTGCATGAGTGGGGATTTTATATTTCTCTCACAGCTAAACAGAAACCAGGTCGCTGGTTCGATTCCTGCGGGTGTATTTTTCATCCGTGAATCCCTACTTGTTGAACGAGTGGGGATTTTATTTTTCTCTTATAGATGCACAGAAACCAGGTCGCAGGTTCGATTCCTGCCGGGTGTACTTTTCAAGCACGCAGAGATTACGACTACCACGGGCGGACGTGGCGGTCAGCCCCTTCGCGGAGGTTTTGTGCGATTCAATAGGATTCCAAGTCTCGTGAGACCTACAAGCGTGACCATCTCACTATTCGCGGGCAGGCACAGAGGCCTGCCCCTACGAAAGGCTTGACCGTAAATGAATAAGTGCCTCGGCCCTACGCATCAATCCACCTAAAGCGACTTCTCCATCAACCATGTCTCCGGGAGAGCAACAAATCCCAGTCGTTTGTTGATCGCCCGCATCGGGGCATTCTCCTCCGCATTGTCGGTAATAATCTGTGGTGCCCCGCGGCGTTTTGCATAGTGCACTGCATAGTGCTTTAGCAACATCGCGATGCCCTTTCCCCGCTCGCTTCGCACCACACCCGTAGCACCCGTTTGCAGGACATCATCCGCGCCGCGACGCCAAAGCGTGGACATCCCAATCCATTCGTCTTCACGGATGGCAACAAATTGCGCATCCCCAAGGCGGTTTGGCGACGCCAGTGACTTTAAAAACTGCTCAAATGGAACATCTTCGAGCACATCAGGCCCCGGGATGTCCCGCCGTATCAATGTTGAAAGTGCATGGAATTTCTGATCGGCATTTGGATCAGACTGCATTTCAGCCGCAAATGTTGAAACGCGAAGACCCAAGGCATTTGCCTGCTCATCCAGTGCTTGAATGGATGGAACTGCACACGCAGCTACATCCAAGATGACATCGCAGCACACCAATGTCCTTACAAAGCTATTCGCTTCGGCAAAGCGGATGCCAGCTGGGTCCGCAGAATTCAGATACGTGCGGATTCCGGTGGCATTGTGCTTTTGCGCTTCCTGGATAATGACATCGAACAGTGCGCTGCCATGGCCAAGACCGCGGGATGCAGGGTCTACGACGAGGTCAAAGTCGTACTTGCCGGCCGTGTATTCGTGATGGTTTTGCGAGAGGCTTGCGTACCCAGCGATGCCACCATCCGGAGCGAGCACCACCCAGCGTTCATGCAACAAATCGGCATTGAAACGCTTGTATTCAAGGTAATCCGCCACGGTTTTGGGATAACTGGGGTTGGCCAAATTCAGGAGGGCGACGATGGCATTAAGATCATCGGGTTCCACCACATCACGAATCGTCATCACTCACCCGGCTTTCTTGCGATCAGCACATAGGTGTGTGGGAGTTTCTTCATTTCGTGCCACGGCAGGAGCGTATGCGCTGGCCAGTAATACTCAGGATGCTCAGATAGCACCTCGATAATCATCCCCTGCTGTGCGACCGCAGTCACGACCTCACCAAGCGTCCACTGCCGCTCATGCTTCTTTGACCAGCCTGCCACTGGCTCCATATCGGCATCGATATACGATGTAGGCCACTCCGTATCAGATGCGACATTTGTGTCAAAGTAGCCACCGTATTCCGGGTGGATTTGCAGGGTTGGAGCTGTTTCATCCCAAACCCAGTCGAGTGGATGTCCTTCAAAGACAAACAAATGCCCGCCCGGTCGCACGCATGCGCAGACATTCCGTGCCCAGATGTTGATGTCCATCATCCAGTTCAACGCACCGCGCCCGGTGTAGACGATGTCAAAGCGGTTATGCAGCGACTCCGGGAGGCGAGCGGTATCCGCGAGGACCCATTCAGCATCGAGGTTTAGACGTGCTGCTTTTTCCTCCGCGACGGCCAGCATGTTCGGTGAGATGTCCGTGCCGGTTACGGTGGATGCACCAACAAGAAGCAGTGACAGCGTATCGGTTCCACCCGCGCACTGGACGTGGAGGACATCCCCGCCGCTAGACAACAAACGCGTCAGGTGCCCGATTTCTGGCTCCATCAGGTTTGCGATACCCGCTTCCAGCTTGGCGACAGCAGCATCCAGCTCACGGGTGTATTGCCCAGATGCTTCATCCCATGCCTTACCCGTCTCGGTATGCAGCCGGGTGATATCGCCATCATTGCCCAATACTTCATTTGTCTTATCCATGTCGTACAGTGTACGGGTATGGACTGCGAATTTGAAGTAATGACTCCTGTCGGAGTGGCCAGCTGTCAGCTGAATGCGGATGGGGCTGTGATTCGATTTTCCATCCGGGATGAAGCTCCCGGCGAGACACTGAAAGCCGCTCCACGGGAAAATGCAGCAGCGCAGCGCCTGGTAACTGAGCTGGATGCCTACTTTAGCGGCACGCTGAAACGCTTTACGGTCCCCCTCGCGCCAAGCGGGACGGCATTCCAGAAACAGGTTTGGGATGCGTTGTTGGACATCCCGTACGGGAGCACAACGACATATGGTGCGCTTGCAAAGCTGCTTGGAAATCCGGGGGCGATGCGTGCGGTTGGTGCGGCAAACGGCGCAAATCCGATTTGGCTGCTGATTCCCTGCCACCGGGTTGTCGGCTCGCAAGGGCTACACGGGTACGCGGGAGGCCTTGCGCGAAAGGCCTGGCTCCTTCGACATGAAGGTGTCGCCGTCCCGGAAAGCTGGCAACAACGACTGCCACTCGAAGTGGACTAGCTTTCGAGCCTACTCGTGACGCGAAATGCTGTACTCGGCGAGCATCAAGAGCGCAGCCTTACACGGCCCCTCCGGAAGGAAGCCAATCGCATCCTGTGCACACGCCGCATGCCCACGCGCCGCATTCCACGTACGCGCAATCGCACCCTGCGCTTTTAGAATATCCACAACATCTGCAATATCAGCATCCGTCAATGTGTCACGCCCAAGCGCCTGTACAAAGGCATCCCGGGACACATCATCCATAGTCTCAAGCGCATAAATCAATGGAAGCGTTACACGGCCATCCCGGAGATCCGTACCAATCGGCTTCCCCGTCTGCTCCGGATCACCCGTCAAATCAAGGAGGTCATCCGCGATCTGAAACGCCATCCCGATATGGTGACCGTACATCCTAAATGATGCGGCTTCGGCTTCTGTCGCCCCACCGATACGACCGCCAGCCTCACAGCAGCCAGCGATGAACCGGGCTGTCTTCCGCTCGATGACATCTTCGTAAGTGGAAACCGGGATCGTGATATCGCCCGAGACGCTTGCCTGGAGGACCTCACCTTCCGTCATCCCGACGGTGACGCCGGCGAACAGACGGATCAGGTTAAGGTTTTGATCATTACGCGCGAGGATATGAATCGACTTTGCAAGCAGGTAGTCACCGGCAAGAATCGTGAGGCCAGTTCCGTACACAGAGCCTGCCGTTGGTCGTCCACGCCGCGCACCCGCATCATCGACAACGTCATCGTGCATCAACGATGCCATATGAATCAGCTCAACAGCCGCAGCGGCCTCGATCGCACGCTCATCCAGCTTGCGGCGGTCAAGGGCATTTCCACATAAAAGGGCTGCGGCTGGACGCAAGCGCTTCCCGCCGGCAAACAAGGTATGTCCGCTTACCGCCTCAACAACGCGGATTTCTGAAAGAATCTCGCGGGACATGCATGCTTCAACGGCATCCAGCTCGGCGTGAATCGGAGCAATAATCGCATCGGCCGCAATTTTCACACTCATCGCTTTACTCCAATATGCAGCGCAACCGCCCCAAAGAGGAAATCGGTCACCGAAACAGACTTGCACCCGGCTGTCTGGAGGTGCGCTGTGAGGGTCTCCCGGTCAGGCCAGGCATCCACGGATGCTGGCAAATACGCGTAGGCTGACTTGCGTCCGCTAATCAATCCCCCGATGACGGGAAGGATATGAAACGAGTAAAAGCGGTACAACACACGGAACCATGCCTTTGTTGGCTGATTAAACTCGAGGATTGCAACACGGCCACCCGGCTTTGCGACGCGTACCATTTCGGTTATTCCGGCCGTGATATCCGCAACGTTTCGCATCCCGAACGCGACTGTGACTGCATCATAGGTGTTTCCGGCATACGGAAGCTTTTGCGCATCCGCCTGCTGGAATGTAACCGGTGCACCGCCACGTGGCGTAATTTTTGTGCGTGCGATCGACAGCATGCCTTCTGAAAAGTCGGATGCATCCACGACGCCCGCGGGTCCACACGCGCCGCTGAGCGCAAATGCGAGGTCGCCAGTTCCCGTGCAGATATCAAGCGCGGATGAACCATTCGTGAGGGCGAGCGCCTTTACGGTGGCATCCCGCCAGGCGTGGTGGAGGCGCATGCTGAGGACAGAATTCAGGAGGTCATAGCGCGGCGCGATGGCATCAAACATATCCTGAACGTACGCATGCTTTTGCTGCGGTGTCGGGAGTGGATTGTTCGCGTGTGATTGTGCCATCTGGGTAACAAGGTTTGTGAACATTGTCACAAAGTAGGCTGAGTATACCTTGATGGGCTGCTTGTTAATGCATCACTTAGCCGTAAAACCGGTGGGTTTCCAGTCCCGGATATCCACAGGGGCATCCCTATATTCCTGTTCGGTGGCTTGTAAAATCTCATGGATGGTTTTACGTTCGTTTGCATCCAACTTAGCCGTCAGGCGGTCATCGGAGTTTGCAAGCGCAGCCTTGATACGTATCCAGCAATAGGACCGGGCCTGTAGCGGCATCCCCTTAAATCCCAATGAGTGCACCAGAAAGCTCAGCCGGTAGCGGAATAACCGCGTCCGCAAGTCAAGCTGACGAAGTGTTTGCTGGTTTGCATCCCGAGGACCCTGCTTTACAAAGTCAACCATGGTGCGCTTGTTGCCATCGATGGGAGCCGGGAACGCCGCTTCATCCACAAAAAACAGCGTCTCTAGCAACGCATCTGAGCTATTCCGGATACGCGAAAGCGTGCTCCCGAGGAGCTCACCGGGTTTATTGCCGAGCGATTCACCTATCGATGCATCATCGGCGAGGGCAAGCGTCGTGCCGTAGGTCACCGCGGTGATTCGGTTGTGGACCACGGTTTGATGCTGGAGGATGAGCTGCGCGACGACATCGGATGTACCTGCGATGTAATCCGTTAAGTCGATGATCCCAGCGGGCAGTTTTTCAGGTGTCCGGTTTGCCCGGAGCGGATTGTCCATGCCGCCGCTTCCACGAACGAAGGCGTTACCCTCGTGGTTGAGCGCGAGGTGTTTTCCGGTGACCCACCATCCCCCAAAGCGCTCGGAGTGCGGAGTTGCATCCGAAATGATGTGCGTTCCGCTGCTGAAGTCGACTTGGCCATCCGGGTACGGATGAACGGAACGCACCGTGTGTCCCGGGACGCCGCTTGTTAATCCGCCATCGTGGCATTGAAGGCACTCGTAGGTTTGCCGATTGAATGCTGGCGCGCCGCTGCCCCGGTTTTTAAAGGTGTAAAAGACCCCGCCGAGGGCTGGATCAGCCACGGAGATTTCGATGATATCGGAGCTGGGAATGTAGCCAATGTATATGTCATCGGAGAAGTACAGGGCTCTCGGGTTGCTTGGGCGGATGTGTGCGATTTGGAGGGATGTCTTTGAAAAGACCATGCTTTGGGTGCTGGCATTGATTCCAAGCGTCCGTAGGAGGGATGGCAGATAGCCAAATTTGGCATCGTAGGTGAGCGGGCTTTTTCCAGCCATGATTGCCGTGTGCAGGCGCTCGACTTTGTTGGATGGTGTTTTTGTGAAGTAGCCAATCGCATCGAGTGAGCGCTCATCCGAGCGTGCAGAACCCGCTTCGCTGGATGTGGCGATGAGCGGTGTTATGGCGATTGCCATCGAGGCCGCGACAACAATCCACCTGTTCACACGCATTATGACAACACCGTATCAAAGGAAGTGTGTGTGGTCATCGGGCTTTTGGCAGGTTTCGTTCGTATTCAAGCGTAGCGCTATCCCTGCGTTCAACGTGCAAAAATGACCGTACGTCTCTGGCTGAAAGGCTTGCGTAGCACTTCAGCGTGCTACACTTTTAGGCTTTGGACACAAAACACATCCGTAATTCTATAAACAGCTGGCTTTACCCATCGCTGACATTTGGGACCTTGCTCCTGATTTGGTGGCTTGCGAGTGCCCGTGGGTATTTGTCGGAGCAGTTCTTTCCGACACCTGCGGCGTTTGTCACGGGCTTCCGCGAGGAGGTTGCAAGTGGCAGTATTTTCCGTGACACGCTCGCATCCCTGTCGCGCGTCGGAGCAGGTTACGCGATCAGCGTTGCGGTTGGGGTTCCGCTCGGGATGATTCTCGGGACGGTGCTCGGTGCCCGTCTTGCGCTTTTGCCACTGCTGAACTTTTTACGTTCCCTTTCGCCGCTTGCATGGATACCATTTGCCATTTTCTGGATTGGCATTGGGCACGGCGCGGTCATCTTTCTGATTGTGATTGCAGCGCTGCCGACGATTGCGCTATCGACGATGGCAGCGGTCGCGGGCATCCCCAAGGTCTACTTCCGTGTCGCACAGGATTACGACCTAAAGGGACTTCAACGGCTGACGCGGGTTATCTTTCCGGCGATTCTGCCGCAGCTGGTGACAACGCTGCGGGTGGCGATGGGCCTTTGTTGGTTGGTGATGGTCGCTGGCGAAATGCTTGCGGGAAACACGGGACTTGGCTACCTGATCCATGATGCCAATAATGGTCTCCGGCTTGATTTGATTGTGGTCGGGATGGTTGTGATTGGGCTGCTCGGGATGCTGTGTGACCGTCTCTTGATGTTCTTGACGCGGCTGCCGGGAATCCGCTGGGGGTATGACAGATGAGCACCGGGAGTATCCGTATCAAGGGTCTGTCGCACTCTTATGGAGCGACAGCTGTTCTAAAAGATATCCACTTGGATGTTTCTCCGGGTGAGTTCGTGGCGATCGTGGGCCCAAGTGGTAGTGGCAAGTCGACCTTGTTGTCGTTGTTGTCGGGGTATTTAAAGCCCACATCGGGTGTGCTCGAGCGCACCGGGACCACGCGCACCGTCCACCAAGCGGATGGGCTTTATCCATGGCTGACAGTCGAAGGCAATCTTGCGCTTGGTCTCCCAAAGCTGGATGCAGCATCGAAGCGCCGGGCGGTTTCCGACATGGTCGGACGCATCGGCCTCGCGGGGTTTGAGAAGTCGTTTCCGCATGCGCTTAGCGGTGGGATGCGGCAGCGGGTTGAGATTGGGCGTGCGCTGTGTGGTGGTACTGATGTCCTGATGCTCGATGAGCCATTTAGTGCGCTGGATTACCTGACGCGTCTGAAGATGCGCGGTGAGCTCTGCCGTTTGCTGGAGGACCAGCCGCGGACGGTTATTTTGGTCACACACGATATTGAAGAAGCCACCCAGCTTGCAGACCGGGTACTGGTTCTCTCGGAACGGCCAGCATCGATTGTGTATGAGCTCAAGATCGATGTTCCCCGTCCACGGGATGTAACCGCATCGGGTGTCGTGGATGCAACCAAGGCGGTGCTAAAAGCAATGGGCTACGAACCGTAGGTTCGCAGCCCGCGTTTTTTATCTAGCCGTAACTACAGACTAGTTCGCCGGGTACTTCCCTGCATCCGCCATGTCAACCGTGGCTTCCTTGATGTCCTTTGGCACGAACTGCCGGTCAAGGAACTGTGCGACAGGAATCGGCTTGCTGATGATCTTGGCCTTCACGGCCATCTCAACGATTTTCATCATTTCTTCATCGCCCGGGGTGAGCTGACGGTAGCTCACACGGCCTGGGTCATTGAGGACGAACTTGATCAGCTTTTCATCTTGCTTGTAGTACGGACTTGCGACCTTAGCGGCTTCGTTGCGGTGCGTTTCCGCCCATTCGCCTGACTCAGCGATTCCGCGTACGAGGTCTGTGACGACTTGTGGTTCTTTGGCGATGAGCTCATCGGAGACGACGAGCACACACGAAATAAACTGTGGCCAGATATCTTTTGCTTTGTAAAGCACGCGTCCGACGCCGGTGACTTCGGCCTTCGCGGCATGCGGTTCGCCGACGAAGTAGGCATCGATTTTCTTGGCAGCAAGCGCCGCTGGCATTTGAGGCGGTGGGAGTTCCACAAAGTTGATGTCGGATTCCCCGAGGCCTTGGTCTTCCATTAATTTGCGGATGACAAGATATTGGTTCGAGAAGCGGCTTGGAATTGCGAAGGTCTTACCCTTGAGACCTGTGAGGTCCTTGGATGTGTCATCTTTGCGGACCATCACCGTGGAGCCATCCCGGTGTCCAAGATAGACGATTTTGCACTTGACGCCTTGCTCCTGCAGCTTTAGGGCAAGGGGTGCGATCATAAATGTTGCTTGCAGGCGGCCTGACTTGAAGGCGTTTGCAACATCCGGCCACGCCAAGTACTTTTCGCTCGCAAAGCGGTTGTCTTTGCTGGTGCGGCTGGCAAAGTCTGTTACCGGGCAGGTCAGGTGGCAGGTAACGGGAAGAAAGCCGACCTTGAGCTCATTACGCCCATCGGCGGTCTTGGTCAGGACGGGCCGGGCCGCCTGCTTGCTCGCGGGGTTGCACCCGGCGATGAGAGTGAGCGCAGCGGCAAACGCGATCGGGCGAATGTTCATGGATGGATGATACCTAGACAAGCCATCGTGCCACGGTTTGCGATGCCCGAACACAGGGATTTTTGCTGTGCTAAACGCCGTAGCTCTCACCGTGTTGGATGTGGTTAAAGCCATCATCTGGCTTGATAACCAGCTCGGTTTCGATGCGTCGTCCCTGGAAGAACGGAACCGATTTTGCGGGAACATCGATGCCACCAAACGTCTGTGCTGAGATTTTCCAAAGCATCATCGCGATCATCGGGCGTGGATTTAGGGTGTGATTTGGCATCCCGGCGTGCCAGAGGCGCATGTCCCGGAGTATGACTGTGCCGGCCTTGACACTAGGTTGAATCGGCAGATGGCTTATGCGATAGCGTTCAAGGTCATCTGGTTTGACGATGCACTCGACATTTCCGCCGTACGTGGTGTCGAGGTGGGTTGTTGGCCAGAGCTGTGTTGCGCCATTGGTTGCGCTCATGTCGACGACGGGAATGTTTACGACGATCGTGGATGTTGGCGTAAACGTACCGCCTGCGACGGGATGTGGCATATCGGGATGGACGGGTTGTGTGTGGTCGCCGGGGAGAGCTGTATTGCCGGAGTAGAAGCTGTTCTTGACGGGGCCGCCTAGAATGCGCTCAGCGATGTCGATGATCGTGTCGTTGAACAAAACATCTTCAAATAGATACGGCTCGAAGGGCGGCGGTGCTTGTTGGATATTGCCTTTGTTGAAGTTGAATGGCGTGTCAGTCCGTGCAAGGATTTTTTCGACATCCGCAAGCATCGCATTCCGCAACACATCGATGTGCACCGGGTTGATGACATCCTCGATGATGAGATAACCGTTGGCATTAAAGTCATTTACAGCCTGCTGAATGTTCATACGGGCAGTTTACCGATGAGATGGCGGCATTGGGTGCTTGCAAGGTTTCACACAGTCATGAGTGAGCGTGAAATCATGAATTAGTTGTCCATCGGCTTGCGGCAGTACATCCTGCAAGGTAATATCTACCCGCATCCAAGTTGAAGCGTGGGTCGTTAGCTCAGTTGGTAGAGCAGCTGACTCTTAATCAGCGGGTCACAGGTTCGAGTCCTTTACGACCCATCCACGTTTTCAGGATGTAGAAGCCCCTCTTCGGAGGGGCTTTTTTAGTGCCTGATTGGACCCGTACCGCAATAAATACCGCAACTGTGGCGTTTTAGGAATTTCCGAATCATCGGGTCAGGGGTAAAGTACCTCTATGCACTCGGCCATCAAACGATCTACCACTCGGCCAGTGATGTTGAATAATCCTACGGTTCAGTTTGAACAATCCATTCGTGAACGCGTGTCCACTAGGACTTTCCCGTCCATCTTTCAAGCCTGGAATGCGGCGGAAGTCCCGGTTGAGGATAAGTGGACAAGTGTTGCCCGCCATGACATCGTCTTTCATGCCCCGGACTTCTTCGGGCTCCGCTGGGATCAACGATTTCTCGGGCTTGCCACATCATTTACACCTGAGAGCATCGCTGCAGCAAAGTCCATTCGGCAGCGCCTCATTGAACGCAATCCGAATATCGTGCTGCTCGCCGAGCTCCGCTACCGGGATGCGCACCGCTCCCACCTCCCGGATGGTCACCCGTGGTGGATGACAAAGAACGGCAAACCCATCGTTGGCTGG
>CAIWTR010000036.1 GCA_903915615.1 uncultured Armatimonadota bacterium | reverse complement strand
TGCGCAGGCAATCGTAAGGCCAAGAAATGCCGAGCCGGTCGTCGCGACAAGGTCATCCACTTCATTGGCACGCGTCCGGGCGTTGTTCTCGACAATGTCTTTCGGCCCAGCCGCCAAGTAGCCCGTAGCAACAAGCGCAGCTGGGTCGCCGGGCGCCAACTCATCCCCGGCTAGCTGATGCTCAAGAAATGTGTTGTACGGCATGTCCTTATTGAAGGCATTGATGACCCAGTCACGATACCGCCAGGCATTAGGCCGGTCTTTATCGCCTTCAAAGCCGCCGGAGTCCGCGTAGCGGACGATGTCCAGCCAGTGCCGTCCCCAGCGCTCGCCGTACTGCGGGCTAGCGAGGAGGCGATCGACAACCTTTGGCCAGGCATTTGGAGTGCGATCCTTTTCGAATGCCTGAACCTCTTCAAATGTGGGGGGCAGGCCAGTCAGGTCAAAATAGGCACGCCGTATCAGATCTCGTCGACTCGCCGGCGGATTCCATGTGAGCCCGTTTTTGCGTAGACCAGCTTGCACAAATGTGTCGATAACAGAGAGGCCAATCTTTTCAGCTGGTTTTTCCACCGATTTGTTGATCGGCGCAAAGGCCCACCAGACCTGTTGTTTGGCATCCCCAAGCGTGCGGCCGAAGTAGGGAGCTCCTGCATCAAGCCAGCGTGTCAAATCGCTGACTTTGCTTGCGCTCAGCTTGCCTCCCGGAGGCATTAAGGGCGCTTGGCGTCCAGAAACAAGATTGTGGATGCGGGATTTGCCACCGATGCTCACCGCAAGCACCCGGCCCTTGGAGCCGCTGGCCTTGAGCGCAGCTTCGGAGCGGAGGTCGGTATGCGACATCACGGTCGAACCGCCGTGACAATCGAGGCAGGCATCCTTCAGGATTGGAGCGACCCGTGTATCGAAGAATGCCTGATTGACGCTGGGCAGAACAATCGTCTTCTTGACGGGAGGGGCTGCCGCAAGCGCGAGCACAGGCAGGGCGATTCCCGCAAGTCCGGCGATGACAACCCTACTTGGATGCATTTACTCAGTCGACCTTTTGCTCGATCAGGGTGCCGAAGCGCTTACCGATTGCGAGCGCCGGGTCCAGAGGGACATCCACTGCAACACAGTCTGCCGGGATACTAATCGTTGGCGTCTGCTTCAGCGATTTGCCTTCAAACTGCGGGAGGTATGGTCGCAGCTCGGTGAGCATCTCCTGCGTCATTTCGCGGATTTCGCGCAAGGTACAGACAGCCGCCGTCAGTGGATCGAGAGCCAGGGCATGTACCAAATGCTCAGGATCGCCAGAGAGAGCAGCATCCGCGCAGAGGCTTTGGACATTGATATTGGTCCGGCAGAGCGCGGCGCACTGCGGCGGCAGGTTGCCGATGGCTTGTGGGTGGAGGCCGTTTGCATCCGCGATGGTCGGAACTTCCACGCAGCACCCTTGCGGAAGGTTGGAAATGTAGCCATCGTTGCGGACATTCCCCATAAACTTGAACGGATTGCCCGTCACAATGCCTTCCAAAATGTAGGAGCAGTATTCGACGGAGCGGCCATCGATGGCAGTGGTTTCATACTGCAGCGGATCGACTTTCTCGTACTTTTCCGCCATCGCCTTGCCCCACTTGTAGTAAGCGCCAGACTCCCCGCCGAATGCCGGCTCATCGCAGTAGAGCGCAAGTGCATCCTTTCGATGGCGGAACCACGGCACGTACTCCGAGAGATGCCCAGTCGACTCGGTCATAAAGTAGCCAAACTGCCGGAAGACCTCGCCGCGAACCTTCTCATTTTTGTAGTATTCGGGCCGCTCAAACATGTCGCGAAGCTCAGGGTAGAGGTCACGTCCTTTGTGTGCGAGCGTCAGGAACCAGTCCATGTGGTTGATGCCACCACAGGTAAAGTCAATTTCAGCCTTTGGAACGTTACAGTAGCCGGCGACCAGGTCAAGCGTTGTCTGGACACCGTGACAGAGTCCGACAAAGGGGACATTTGACACACGGCCAAGTGCGAGGCAGTTTGCCGCCATCGGGTTTGCGTATTGCAGCATCACCGCGCCGGGCTTTGCGAGGCGCTCCATGTCCTTAGCAATATCAACAAGGACAGGAATATGGCGTTGGCCGCGGAAGACGCCGCCGGGTCCAAGGGTATCCCCGATGCACTGATCGACGCCGTATTTCAGTGGAATTTCGTAATCGACACCGTAAGCGTGAAAGCCACCGACCTGGATCATCACGACGACAAAGTCAGCATCCCGAATGGCATCTTCTCGACTGGTCGTCGCCCAGGCTTTCGCGGGGAGATTGTTATCGGCAATCATCCGGTTTGCGAAGGCTTCCATCCGGCGCAGCTTCGACTCCGTCGGCGACATTAAG
>CAIWTR010000035.1 GCA_903915615.1 uncultured Armatimonadota bacterium | reverse complement strand
GATGCGGACTTGATACCGCCTGCCGGCGCGGGGAAGCCCTGGACGATGGACATCATTGTGGGTTCTCCGTAGGCCTAAGAGTCTGTGCTAGGTTTAGGTTTACCTGTAGGTCATAAATGTGCAAAAAAGCCCGCTGGATTTCTCCAGCGGGCTGAGCGAGTCAGTGAATCAAGCTGACTGGTTTAGAAGAAACGAGTTTCCGTGTTTCCAAGGAAGCGACGCAGTGGTGCACCACCGTTGCGTCCCGTTGCTGGGATTACAAGCAGGTTGTCCTGTGCGGTTCCATTGCCACGGTTGATCAGTGTGCTGGTCGTACCGGTCCGGACAGTGTGTCCATTAGGGATGATCAGTTCAGGATGATCAAACGGTGCGCTGCGGCGCTCAACACGGGCATCGGTCATCTCAAGCATCAGCTGAAGGAGGTCACGCTTCTGGAAGATAGTCATGTCGCCGGACATTGCAACATCAGGGCTTGTGTCTGGCATATTCTCGCGGCCGAAGTCACCCTTACGGTGATAGATGTTGATGACCTGTGAGAGTGTAGCCGATCCACCATTGTGCATATAAGGAGCCGTCAGAGCAACGTTACGGAGACCTGGTGTCTTGAATGCACCGTTGATGGCCAAGCGTGTCGTCGCGGTGACTTCCTGTCCAGCTGGGCGATTACGCTCGGTCACGAATCCAATCTGCAGTCCACGGCTAAAGCTGAGTGGGTTGCCGAATGGGTCATTTGCACCGATTCCGATGTCTTCTGCCGTTGGGCGAACACCGATGTTGTAGTATCCAACATCATAAGCACTGAGCAAGTTGTCTTGCATTGGCATCACTTCAGAGAGGATGTTGAGTCCCTGTGCTGCTGCATCCAACAATGCGACTGGTGTTGCAGCATTTGTCAATGTTGCTCCTGCGTGGCAGTTTACACAACCTTCGGTCTCGAGCACTGTGATTCCACGGATTGCAGATGCCGACAATGCTGTCCTGTTTCCATTGAGGTAGCTGTCATATGGTGTTTGATCGGAAACCAGCGTTGATTCATACATCATCACTGCAAGGCCGAAGATGAGGGAGAAGTTACCTTCCAAGTGGCTGAACTGGCCAGCAGCAGCAGGGACGACACGTCCACCCGTTCCGACGTTGAAGCGGTTTGAACCATTCCACCATTTATCCTGAATGGCAGCCTTGATCAGCGCATCATAGGTAGTGTCCAAGCCCTTTGTAGGGTTGGCGAGTGCACCAAGAACGGAATCATCGCCAGCTACCTTCTGAAGTCCCAATGGCTTTACACCAAGCAGCTTCCTCGCTACTGTTGGGAAGTTTCGACCACCATGTGCCATTTCAGCTTCATTGTTTACAGGTCCGACTGCTTGGCTTGCAAGGGATGCATCAATGATCCGGACTTGGACTGCAACCGCTTCACCGGTTACTGGGTCTGACTCGTAAACACGGGCATTGACATCGGAGTCGCCGAATGGGTTCACACCATTGAACTCGTTGTGAGCACGGCCATCCCAGAAGTTACGGTGGTTGAAGACTGCATTGATAACAGATGGCGAGTTGCGACCTGTGACTTGGCGGGTGTTGACACCAGAGCGGGTAAAGAGAGCATCTGGGCGGACGAAACCAGCTTCGGTTCCATCGAAGGAGCCAGCGCCGAATGCACCATTCGTCAAGCCAACGAAGTCGGCCTTGAAGACACCCTGCGAACCGACGATGTCGTTTCGGGAGCGAACCTTTGGTGAGTTGACATCAAGAGCATCTTGGAACTTGGTCAGTGGGAAGTGCGTATCCAGCTTGAGCTGGAAGTTGTTGCTGTGCGTGGTGTCAAAGCGGCCATCTGGACCAGGGTTGAGTTGGTTGACGCTGCGGCTGTCGGCTCCAGCATTGTAGTGGCAGGATGCACACGCTTGTCCAGCGGATCCGACCTGCATGTCCCAGAAGAGAGCCTTACCCAAGCGGATGGCTGCTGCGCGGTCCTTGATGTAGACATCGAGGTTTGCAGGTAGTGGAACCTGTACTTGATTCAAAGCTTGGAGTGGGATTGGTGCTTCTGCTTCAGGAACTTCCTGAGCGTTTGCCTTATTTGGCGCAATGAATTGCATTGCACCGACGACGCCGGCGAGGCCAAGTGCGGCCATGATGTGAACCGGGTTCATTCCCGGTCCCTTGGATTTCGTTTTCATCTTGATTGTCTCCGTACTCACCAATGTTT
>CAIWTR010000034.1 GCA_903915615.1 uncultured Armatimonadota bacterium | reverse complement strand
CCATTCGTGGCAGGAAAGCCTTGGCATTATGTCTGGATGGTTCATGGCCTTTGGCTCGCCAATCATCCTGCTCAACACCAAAAGCCCCTGGGACGACTAGTCTTACAGCACCGCTGAACGAATTTTTGAAAAGCCAAACCACGACCGGTATGGCTTTTTTCGTTGCAATCAGCCAAACCCATGAAATGTTGGCAGATATACTTGCTACATGCTTTCCACATCCACACGTGTCGCAATCCCACTTCGTCTTCCTGAGCGCCTGAGCGCTCTCCCGAAGCTGGCTAACAACCTCTATTGGTCGTGGAACCCAGCAGTGCGCGCCGTATGGGAGCGTATTGGTGGACACGCTGCATGGGCGGAGAGTGGTCACAACCCGGTGCGCCTCCTGCGAAGCACGCCAGCCGTGCGCTGGGAGGAACTTGCTTCCGATACATCCTTTCTCAAACGCTTGGATACGGCCGCAGCAGCGCTGGAAACCTATCTTTCCGGCGAAACCTGGTGGGATACAAATAAGCCATCCGGGATACCGGATGACTATCGCATCGCCTATTTCTCGGCTGAGTTCGGTATTGCGGAATGTTTGCCCATTTACAGCGGAGGACTAGGCGTACTGTCCGGTGATCACTGCAAAGCATCCAGTGACCTCGGCATCCCTCTCACCGCCGTCGGCTTTCTCTACCGGAAAGGCTACTTCCGCCAAGACATCGATAACAATGGCTGGCAGGTTGAAAACTACCCGCCCGTGCATCCGGAAGACCTTCCGTTGCGTGACACCGGCCACACAATCGATGTCACCCTCCCGCACCGCAGCGTGCGCTGCCGGGTCTGGATTGCGGATGTTGGCCGAATGCAGCTCGTTCTCCTCGACACCTTTGTTCCTGAAAACAATGAGTCCGATAAGTGGATTGCCGGCAACCTCTACGGTGGCAATCAGGAAACCCGTATCCAGCAGGAGCTCCTCCTAGGCGTGGGTGGCCTCCGCGCCCTCGATGTCCTTGGTCTTCGCCCGACCGTCTGCCACATGAATGAGGGGCATAGCGCGTTTCTGGCCCTCGAGCGTATTCGGCAGGGCGTTCAAGAGCATCAATGGCCATCTGATCTCTCCGCCACCATCGCCAAGGCTGGAAATGTCTTTACAACCCACACGCCGGTTCCTGCCGGGTTTGATGTCTTCCCACGCTCGCTCTTCGATCATTACCTCGCGGATGCCGCTGACCAGGCGGGATTTGACCTCAACTATGTACGCGGTCGTGGACATCACCCAAGCGAAACGGATGAGCGCTTCAACATGGCGGTGTTCGCGATCCGGAATGCTGGATTTGTCAATGCGGTCGCAGAGCTCCACGGCGTCGTGTCACGTGAAATGGCAAGGCCTGGTTGGCCGGAACATCCCGTGGATGAAATCCCCATCACCAGCGTCACCAATGGCATCCATACCCGGACCTTCCTCTCAGAGGAAATGCTTGCGCTCTGGAACTCCGTAGATGCGTTCAATGACCCAGCAGGTTTACATCGGCTTGATCTTGGCGAAATCTGGCGTGTCCGCAATGCCACCCGTCGCCGCCTCGTCGACTGGACGCGGTTACGTTTGACGAAGCGCGCGATGCGCCGCGAAGCGGATGACATCGCAGCCGCACGCCATGCGCTCGACCCGGATGTCCTGACCATCGGGTTTGCGCGGCGCTTCGCCACCTACAAGCGTGGCGATCTCATCCTGCGCGACCGTGACCGCATCAAGCGTCTCCTCGCCGGACCCAACCCGGTACAGATCGTGTTTGCGGGTAAATCACATCCAAAGGATGACAACGGCAAACGCATCCTCCAGGAAATCGTCCGCTTCACCCAGGAGCCCGGCGTTCGTGGGAAAGTCGTCTTCCTCGAGGACTATGACCTTGAAATGGCACGCTACCTGGTGCAAGGCGTTGACATTTGGCTTAATACGCCACGCCGCCCGATGGAAGCATCCGGGACCAGTGGCATGAAAGCCGTCATCAATGGTGCGTTGCACTGCTCCGTCCTCGATGGCTGGTGGGCCGAAGCGTATCACCCAGATCTCGGGTTTTCGATTGGTGTGGGCGACATGCCGGATGACCACGAGCTGGCCGACCGCCGCGAGGCCGAAGACCTCTATGCGTTGCTTGAGCGTGACATTGTCCCGATGTTCTATGACCGCGGCCCTGATGGCCTTCCAGAGGCATGGCTCAAAATGGTTCGGGAGAGCATTGCGGTGCTTGGCCCACACTTCTCGACGGACCGGATGGTCCGTGAATACACGCAGCGCGCCTATATTCCAAATGGCGAGCGCTATCTCAGCCTGATCGCTGACAATGGTGCCGAAGGTCGCGCATTCCTTGATTGGAAGAAGCGGGTTCGCGCCGCATGGCCGGATGTCAAACTGGTCAATGGTCGCCTGTTCGAGCGCGAAGTTGGCTTGCTGGAGGCATCTGTGGATGTCCATCTGGGCGGTTCGATTGGTGCCGAGGATGTTACTGTTTCGGTCATCATCGGGATTGAAACCGATGGTAATCTGGGTGCCGATGCGGTCCGCTCGGATGTCGGTTCGCTTGTTTCAACAGGAAATGGCTGGTACCGCTGGACGGGACAGCTGGCGTGGTCCCTTGCCGGGCCAACCGGGGCGAGATTCCGGATGGACCCAAGCCGCGAAAGGGCCGAGTCACCGATTGAGCTTCCGCTCATCCGCTGGGATTAGGGTTGGTCACGATGCAGGAAACCGTTGCAGTCCTTGGTGCCGGAAGCTGGGGGACAGCGCTCGCATTGCTCCTCGCACGCGCGGGTGTTTCTGTACGCCTCTGGGACCGCTCACCGGATCAAGTCGAGCGCCTGCAAGAACATCGTGAAAACCGTCAGTACCTTGCTGGGTGTCCACTTCCGGAGACCATTGAGGTCGTCGCAGACCTGACTGTTGCGATTGACAATGTCGATGGCATCGTCTTCGCCGTTCCTGCCGGCGCACTCAGTCAAATGACCATACAGGTTGTCGAGCTCCTAAATGACAACCTCGGACCACATATTGGACCCGTGGCCGTCATCGTCAGCAAGGGCATCAAGGTTGACAGCCTCCTTTTGCCATCCGCCGTCATGGAGCGCGCCGGCTGGACTGGCCGTAGCGTCGTCCTCAGTGGGCCAAACCTCGCGACGGAAGTCGCACAGGACATCCCAGCAGCGGCGGTGGCGGCGTGCCACGATGTCGATACAGCAGCAGCCGTTCAGCGATGGTTTTGTACAGAACGCTTCCGCGTGTACGCATCCACGGATTGCATCGGTGTCGAAGTCGGCGGAGCGGTGAAAAATGTCCTGGCTGTGGCGGCCGGCATCTCAGATGGTCTTACCTTCGGCGATAACACAAAAGCTGCCCTCCTAACGCGGGGGCTGGTGGAAATGGCGCGTCTTGGCGTCGCGATGGGCGCATCCAAAGATACTTTTTATGGCCTCTCAGGGGTTGGAGACCTTCTCGCAACCGCCGGCAGCCGCCTTAGCCGAAACTGGCGGGTTGGGTATGCGCTTGCGCAGGGGATGCCGCTGACCGATGCGGTGGCTTCCATCGGGCAGGTCGCAGAGGGGGTTGAGTCATCCAAAGCCCTCCGAAACCTCTCAAAGCAGCTTGGGGTCGAAATGCCAGTCTGCGATGCCGTCTTTGCGGTGTGCTACGAAAATGTCCAGCCGCGGGAAGCGGTCGCTCGCTTAATGGGCCGCTTTGCTGGCATCGAATAGCATATATTCCCGTGATGTTTGCAGGAATATAGACCTGGCTCCTGCGAAATAGCCCATGGTTCAGCGGGCACTGTTGCCCCAAAGCTGCACGAGGTAAACCATGAGCAAACAGGTACGCATAGGCATCATCGGCTCCGGGGGCATGGCACGCCACCACATGGGCCAGCTAAAGAACATCGAGGGTGTCGAAGTGACCGCCCTCTGTGACATCAATCCAAGCCAAATCGCACTCGCAAAAGAGACTTATCCCTATCTTAAGAATGCATTTGAAACGCCTGACTACAAAGCGTTGCTTGCCCGCGAGGATGTTGATGCTGTTCAGATCATCACCCCGCACACCCAGCACTTCGATCAGGTGAATGCAGCGATGGATGCCGGCAAGCACATCCTCTGCGAAAAGCCGATGGTCTCCAGTGTCACGGAAGCCCACGCTTTGCTCGAGCGAAACAAGTCGTATGACAAGGTCTTTGCACTGGCCTACCAGCGCCATGCCTTTGGCCAATTTGCCATCATCAAAGACAAAATAGCATCCGGCGAGCTTGGCGCCGTCACCTACGTGACTGCGATGCAATGTCAGCACTGGAAAACCGCCGTTGCGGGTACTTGGCGCCAGGATCCAGCACTCTCGGGTGGTGGTCAAATCAACGACTCCGGTTCGCACCTCGTCGACATTATCCTCTGGGTTACT
The DNA here is from genome assembly GCA_903915615.1 of uncultured Armatimonadota bacterium. GTDB lineage: Bacteria > Armatimonadota > Armatimonadia > Armatimonadales > Armatimonadaceae > CAIRTT01. The sequence goes on along the minus strand of CAIWTR010000034.1, from coordinate 6,308 downwards.
GGGCTTACCGTTGCACAGGTTGCTGCATTTATGGACAACCGGGGCACCCCGGTCGACATCGATTCTGCGCTGTCGCTCACATTCACCAATGGTGCGATCGGCAACATTTCCGTTATCGGCGACACCATCGTTGGCTGGCATGAAGACATCACGATTTACTGTGAGCGCGGAGCGTTCTTCTACCGCAATGGCAACCTGTCTTTTGTGGATGAGAACAATGTCCGTACAACCTTGGATGGCGCGACGATTCCGGGAACCCGTAACATCGATGAAGACTTTGTCCAGGTCATCCGTGGCGAGCGTGACACACCTGCGGCGCCTCCAATCTGCGGACTGCGCACGATTGAGCTGACCGAGGCCGCTTGGAAGAGTGCTGCGGATGGTGGCCGCCCAGTTCGCATGAACTAGGCTACGGACACGCAATGAAGTTGGCCTCCGGGGGTTCTACCGGAGGCCTTTTTGTTGAATGGTTAGACTTCAGGATTAAGTGCCCGGCGAGGCACCTGTTGGACGAATGGATTTACATCCGGTAGGGTGGCTTTAGTGAACAATCAGCAGCTGGTGCCAAAACTCTGGAATCCATCCAGGCCAATCGTTGGAATGGTGCACCTTTCCGCTCTCCCCGGGAGTGTTCGGTATGAGCAGTCCCTGGATGTCACCATCGAGCGAGCGCTCCGTGAGGCTGGCCGCTGGGTCAGTGCCGGCGCGGATGCCATCATGGTTGAGAATTTCTTTGATGCACCATTTGCCCTCGAAGCTGTTCCTCCGATCACAATTGCCTGTCTGACACGCTGTGCTGCAGCATTGCGTGCGGCTTATCCAAATATGCCGATTGGTATCAACTGTCTCCGCAACGATGGACCTGCGGCAGTTTCGATTGCCCACGCGGTGGGTGCGCAGTTTGTGCGCATTAATGTCTATGTTGGCGCGGCGGTCACCGACCAGGGAATCGTTCAGGGGCAAGCGCGAGCTGTGCAGCTGCTCAAGTCCCAGCTTGGGGCGAATATCCGCATTTGGTCGGATGTCTTTGTCAAGCACGCCAGCCAGCTTGGTGGTGCAGATATACGCATCGAGGATCACGCCAAGGATGCGGTTTACCGCGGCCTCTCGGATGGCCTGATTGTAAGCGGGACCGGGACAGGTTTTGGTGTGGACACGGCGGACATCGAGCGCGTGCGAGCTGCCGTTCCGAATGCCTTAGTTGCGGTTGGTAGCGGCTATACGCCAGCATCAGCGCCAACGCTTGCGGCCGCCGGGGCCACTGCGGTGATTGTTGGAACAGGGGCAAAGCCGGGCGGGGATGTGACGAGTGAAGTGGATGTCACACTTGCAAAGGCGTGTGTGGATGCATGGCGGATTGCCTGCAGTGAGTCAAAATGAGCATCAGAAAAAAGCTTCGTCAATGGGTTTTGGCCGGTTATGAAGAGCCGGAAGGCTTTTACGAAACGGAGAAGGAAGTTGAAGCCCACCACCACACGCATTCGTGGTGGAAGGTGATGTGTCTGACGGGCGTCGACTATTTCTCGACACTCGGTTACCAGCCCGGTATTGCAGCGCTCGCGGCGGGGGCACTTTCGCCGATAGCCACGATGGTGCTTGTTTTGCTAACCCTGTTCGGGGCGCTTCCGATGTACAAGCGGGTAGCAAAGGCCAGTCCGCATGGGGATGGCTCCATCTCGATGCTGGCTGGGTTGCTGCCCTATTGGTATGGCAAGCTCTTTGTCCTCTCGCTAATTGGCTTTGCCGCGACAGGGTTTATCATCACGATCACGCTCTCGGCGGCGGATGCCACTGCGCACATCGTCGAAAACCCGATGATGCCACACGGGATGGAACACTGGGCCGTACCAATCACCCTCGTATTGATTGGTCTCCTCGGTGCTGTCTTCCTCAAGGGCTTCAATGAAGCCATTGGTATTGCAGTCGCTCTTGTCGCGATTTATATCGTGATGAACTGTATTGTCGTCGGCCAGGGAATTATGCAGCTGGTTCAACATCCAGACCTGATCTCCGGCTGGCAAACCCGCCTCTTTCAGACATTTCCAAGCATCGACAAAATGGCAATCGCCGCTGTGATTGTCTTCCCTCAGCTGGCACTTGGTCTATCCGGGTTTGAAACGGGTGTTGTTGTGATGCCGCTTGTTAAGGGCGATCCAACGGATGACAAAGAAGAGCCCGCGGGGCGTATTCGCAATGCTGGAAAGCTGCTGACTGCGGCGGCTGCCCTGATGAGCGTTCTCTTGATTGGCAGCTCTACCGTTACGACGATGCTGATCAAGCCTGAAATGTTCCAAAAGGGTCACGAAGCCTATGGGCGTGCGCTGGCATACATGGCGCACACCTATCTTGGTGATAAGTTTGGAACCGCTTACGACCTCATCACGGTGTTGATTCTCTGGTTTGCGGGTGCATCCGCGATGGCGGGTTTGCTCAACATCGTCCCTCGCTACTTACCCCGCTACGGGATGGCTCCTGAGTGGACACGGGCTGTCCGCCCATTGGTGATGATTTTTACGGCGATTTGTTTCCTGGTGACGGTTGCATTCAAGGCGGATGTCGAAGCGCAGGCAGGGGCGTATGCAACGGGTGTTCTGGCCCTGATGCTGTCAGCAACCGTTGCGGTTACGCTGAGCGCCTGGCGGCGTAAGGAGCGCGGTGCCCTCATTGGCTTTGCAGCTGTTACGGTGATTTTCACGTATACGCTTATCGCTAATATCATCGAGCACCCGGAAGGCCTCCGCATCGCGAGTCTCTTCATCGCCGGGATTGTGTTTATTTCCGTGATCAGCCGGCTGTGGCGCGTCACTGAGCTCCGTGTCTCCGGGGTGCATTTCGATGACGAAGCGCGCCGGATGATTATGGAGATGTCCAGTCAGGGTGAGATACGGTTTATCGCAAACCATCCGGACACGCAGGATGTTGATGAGTACTCAGTCGCATCCCGCCGGGCAGCTTGGGTCCATCACTTTGCGGAAGAAGAGCGCTGGGCATTTCTTGAAGTGAATGTGCAGGATGCATCCAATTTCAGCGGTGACATGGTGGTTCGTGGGGTGGATGTCAGTGGCTTCTGGGTATTGCGCTGTGATGGTGTTGCGGTACCAAATGCGATCGCTGCGTTGTTGCTTGAGGTCTCCAAGATGTCGAATGGCCGACGACCTCACGTCTACTTCAACTGGATTGAGAGCAGCCCACTGGCGTTTCTAGGGAAGTTCCTGCTGTCAGGGCAGGGCGATGTTGCTCCGCTGACGCACGAGATCCTCCGGAGGGCCGTCAAGGATGCGAATGAGCGTCCTGTCGTGCACGCTGCCGGTTAGGCTAACTGTTATGGGCGGGCGATGCTTTGAGCTCGGTATATTTTGCGGATGACCCTTTGGCTAGCTCCACCGGGTATTTTGCGGCGTTGCGCTCCATTTTGCGGGTGAACGCCGCTTCGACATCGATGCCTTGATCATGGGCGAGCAGCAGGGTGTAGTAGAGAACATCTGCCAGCTCATCCCCGAGGGCTTCCTTGTTCTCCGCAAGCTTTGCATCGAGCGCAGCGCCATTCTTCCACTGCATCAGCTCAAGGACTTCGGTGGCTTCGAGGACGAGGGACAGAGCGACATCTTTTGGCGTATGGAATTGCTTCCAGTCACGCGCATCCCGAAACGCGGTGATTGCCGCGGTGACTTCGTTAATGTCCATGAGGATGTTCTTCTTTGGATGGTGCGGGAATCTGTTGTAGGAAGCTCTCGAGCTTTTTGGCATATTCTGCGGGTTTCAGGTGGATGATTTCCGTGTGGCGTGTTCCATCCACAAACCATAATTCTGGGTCGCCTGGATAGGCAGTCGCGAGCCGATGTGAGTGGGTTACGGGAATCAGGTTGTCGTCTGTGCCGTGGACGAGCAGGAGCGGCGTGTCGGTCATTTGGTGGATGCTGGCCTCTGGGGCTACATCATAGGGGTGCATACCGAGAACGGTGGCTCCAAAGGTCGATGTGGGTTCGGCGATGAGCTGAGTAATCTTTGGACCGAAGACCATTTCGAGGTGCTTTGTGATGGGTTCATCGAGGCGTGCAAAGGGGCTGTCTGCGATCACAGCGGAGATATTCGGGTCATCAGCTGCGACCATTAAGGAAATGGATGCGCCCATCGACTCACCGAGGAGCACGACGGGCAGGCCTGGATAGGCGGCGCGTGCGGCGGCGATGGTTGCTCTTAGGTCTTGGTGCTCTTGGACGCCAAAGGTGGTTCCTTTGCCACCGGATTCGCCATTGCCACGGAAATCGTGCATCACGATTGAGAAGCCTAGCGGATGTAAGTGCTCGGCATAGAGCAGCATATTACCTTTGTTACTTGCGTAGCCGTGGCTGACGACACAGACGCCGCGTGGGGCGCTGTGGGGAATATGCCAGGCATCGAGGGAGATGCCATCCGGTGCTGTGAGGGCCCAGCGGTCGTAAGCGAGTCCTAGCTCTGACATCGGTGTTCGGGCATCCCGCTTACGTGGGGGATTCAGGAAAAACCAGGTGAGCAGGCGCGGCACAAACCCTGGGATATAGATCTTTCGGGTTGATTTTGGGATGCTTTGACTGCTGGTCATGGCTGAATCCTACCACTTGGAGTTCTGGTTGAGGATAGGCCCAATTACCTATAGTGGATGAATCATCCTGAGGAAAATCAGCCAGTATGCCAACATTATTGGTGTATGTACGACGTCAATCATGATGCAGGCTGGGTGTATGCGTTACGCCCCATTGATGGCCCAGGATATGTTTGTGTAACGCGGTCCGCGGGGGAGCACGTAGTTGTGTTTTCTGATGGTGCGGCGGCGATGGAGTGGCGTGACAAGCAAGGCCTCCGTGACTGGGTGGACATCGCTGCGGTGCGCTTATCGAGTGCGCCATTTGATCATTTTTGGTGGGATGGGGTTGCGTTCAGTCGCCCCCGGCTTACGGCAACGGCATAGCGAAGAGTGTGTTTGGTTGATGGCAAACGGCAGCCATCAGAGTTTGAGTGCAAAGTCCCGCAGAGCGATGTGGCCCTGCGGGACTTTGTGGATTTCCTGATTCCTGCATACAAGGCCTCTTGGGTGGTCGCGGCGCACAAGTGTAATTTGATACTCACCGCGTGTGGGCACAAGCAATAATCTCTGCTTGAACAATAAGAAAAACACCCCCACTTTTGGAGAGAATCCAAAGCAGGTGTCTAACTCACAAACAAACGTAGACACTACGCAATCGCCTTTCGGATGGTCCTTGCATCATGAAGCTAGATGAACGTAGCGACTCTTAGAAAGAAGAAAAGAAAAAACACCCCCACGTTGGACAATCATCCAATGCAGGGGTGTCTTTGTATCTGAGTGGCTTAGCGTTTACGCGATCGCCTCTCGGGTGGTCGCTGCATCATGAATCTAGATGAGTTTAGCAACTCTTAGAAAGAAGAAAAGAAAAAACACCCCCACGTTGGACTTTCATCCAAGTCAGGGGTGTCTTTGTTTCGAAGTGCTTTTGCGTTTACGCGATTGCCTTCTTTGTCCGATAGCCTTCCGGGTGATCACGACGCCAGTTGTACGCATGCTCAATAATCGTTTCGATGTCGGGATACAGCGGGTTCCAGCCGAGCTCGGTACGAATCCGCTCACAGCTCGCTACCAGGCGCCCTGGGTCGCCTGCACGGCGCGGTGCATCCACGGCACAGATATCGACATTCGTTACCTTACGCGCAGCATCCACAGCTTCCTTGACGGTCGTACCGTATGAGTTACCGAGGTTGAATGCACGCGTCTTCTCACCAGCACGGAGGTACTCCACTGCCCGGATGTGCGCATCCGCGAGGTCAGTCACGTGGACAAAGTCTCGGAGACAGGAGCCATCACGGGTATCCCAGTCCGTCCCAAAGACCTTGACCTCTGAGCGCCGTCCAAGGGCGGTGTCGATAATCAACGGCAGAATGTGTTGCTCGGGTGTGTGGTCCTCACCGAGGCGTCCCTTTGCATCGGCGCCGGCAGCATTGAAGTAACGCAGCGAAACGGACTTCAGGCCAAATGCATGGTCATAGTCGCTGAGTATCCGCTCGAACATCAGCTTTGTTTCGCCGTAGGGGTTGGTCGTCTTCTGTGGATGGTCTTCTGGAATCGGCAGAATCTGTGGCTCGCCGTAGGTCGCGGCAGAGCTTGAGAACACAAAGTGCTTAACGCCATTTTCTCGCATCGCACGGAGGAGCATCAGGCCCTTGCCCACATTGCACTCGTAGTACTTCGCAGGGTCAAAGACCGAGTCACCAACCGATGCATACGCACCAAAGTGCATCACAGCATCGATGTTATG
>CAIWTR010000033.1 GCA_903915615.1 uncultured Armatimonadota bacterium | reverse complement strand
TGTGTTCCGGGCAAGGGTCGCGGGACGTTGTTTGTCCACTCCGACCGGATTGAAATTGACTTTGATGTCCGTGAAACCATTTATGGCTCTGTTTGTAACACCCATCAGCTGGCCGAGATTCTAGAAGCAGCCGGATACGAAGACAGCTGTATTGTTGGGAAGGCTGTGGCGCTGCTCCCGATGCTGGGTGCTGAATACACAATTGCTTTCCACGAGGGTGCAAGCGGTTACTCGCATTTGTCATCCCGGTTTGTCGCTAATATCCGCGCCGCGGGTCTCCCGCTGCCGGAGCAATACCCAATCATTCGCATCGGCCTGGATGCCTGGTCTGCCCTCAGCGCCGCGCCGCCTGTTACCTTCAAACTCCCCGCGCCGCTTGCACAGGCTGTTGGCCGTCCAAGCATTGATGCGGATGACATCGCGCTCTGCTGGAACAAAGCCCTTTCCTGGGAAACAGCAAGGCTTAGTGAGCTCAAGGGCATTCGCTCACCGCGTGCACTTGCAAACCACCTCGCCGGTACCGAAGGGCAACCTTGGTGCACGCATTACAAGCGCCTTACCGAAATCGATGAAGCAATCATGGCACACGCAGAGGCAACGCAGCCGGAGCGGGATTCGATTGCGAAGATGCGCGGGGATCTATACACCTTGCGTCAGCAGCGGACACGGCTGGAAGCTGAAAAGGGTGTCGATTTCCGTGCGCGCGGCGGTGTGCTGGACACCGCGGCTGAAGCCTTACGGGCATCCACGTTTGATGTACCACTCGCCGCATTAGATGCCAATATCCATGCTTTGCACTTGGCTCGCCGGGCTGCGCGTCGTGCGTTGCGCTTAGTGGAAAATGCGGCGGATGTCAAAGCGCTGCGCGCTGAGAGAGCCAATCTGGTCGGGACGTTTGAGACCCGCCGGGCCGAGCTCGCAGCCAATGCGCTCCGTGTTATTCATGGCCTCCCGCACGCCGGCGCCCGCCCGAGCAGCTGGTGGTTCCCCCTTGTTGATCCAAGCGGTGCCTGGTACCGGAAAATGATTTCGGATGCCACACTGCGCCTCGAGGCGCTGGAGCCCTAACCCGGATGCCGCTTGACATCCCGTTTCACAAAATGCACGGCATCGGAAATGACTTTGTCGTTGTAGATGCCAGCGATTTCGCACGCATCCCGCTCCAAGCCCAGCCCGATGTTGTCCGGCAGCTCTGTGACCGCCACACTGGTATCGGTGCCGATGGTCTCCTGACTTACACCCCAAAGCCCGATGGGCTGGAGTTTTGTATTTTCAACGCGGATGGTTCCCGCGACACGATGTGTGGAAATGGCCTCCGCTGCGTTGTTTTGCTCCTTGCTGGAAGTGGACGCATACCGGAAAAGGGAATCGCGAGGACAGATTCGGGCGATGTCCACTACACCTATCTCGGGGGAATGCAGGTGATGCTCCAGCTGCCTGCACCTCAGGAGTTCCACGCGCCGATTACACTTGGTGACCACACATTTTCTTGCATCAATACTGGCAGTCCGCATGCCGTCGTTTTGTTGCCTGAAAGTCACGGACCGAATCGAGTGACATTTGTAGCGGCCAGCTGTGATTTGGAAAACCATGATGACTTCCCGGATGGCATTAGCACGAACTGGGTCTGGCGCGATGATGCCGGTGAGTTCCACTTACGGACATGGGAGCGCGGCGTAGGGGAAACCCTTGCCTGCGGAACGGGCACATGTGCCGCCGGGATTGCCATTATCAAGGCATTTCCAGATAAAAACACGGTTGAACTCACATCCGAAGGTGGCACCTTAACCGTCACCTGGGGTGGACACCCTGAGGATGCTATCTATTTGTCCGGGCCTGCCACACATGTGATGCAGGGTGTCATCACGCTATAAGCCATCGTCTATTGGTTCCGT
>CAIWTR010000032.1 GCA_903915615.1 uncultured Armatimonadota bacterium | reverse complement strand
GGCAAGCGCTCCAAGGACTTCTACACCGATATCGAAGGTGGGCTTGGCTGGTGGCGTGACACGCGCTTCGCTACCGAAACCCCTAAGTTCATCATGGGTGGCGTCGCCCTCAACTTCAGCGAGTGGGCAAACGGTCCAGGTGCTGGAAAAGGGCGTGACTGGAAGAACCCAACGGGTCTTTATGGCATCGTCCAGCTCAGCCAAAATATCCTGTGGCCACCGGATGGCCTAAACCTCAAGCAAGGCACGCGCGGCGAGCTGTTTGGCTACGGGTACCTGCCGCTTCCGCTGACCTCTGCCAAAACATCCACGGCAGGCAAGAATGTCCCAACTGGCAACCAGAGCTGGACGCTGTTCCTAAACACCGCCAACTTCAAGGGACCCGTTACTTTCTTCACGCCATACTTTTGGTCGAAGGCATCCGTTACAAACCCGGATGTCGCTGGTCAGTTTCTCGATACCCGCCCATCTGAGCCAAACAAGGCGATTCAGATGGAAACGCAGCACATCCCGGCGATGGTCAGCCAAGATGCAAATGGCGCATGGTTTGCCCGTATTGCCCCAACACACTTTCCGACAGGCCCCGGCGGGGATGCCCCTCTGATCCATCAGGTGACCGCGTACTCGCGGCAGGCACTCTGGAATTCGGTGGAGACGTGGTTTGGGGGTGGAGTGAAGTCAGTTGGGATGGTGTCGCCAGCTGCATCCGCGGTGCATAACTTCAAACCCGGCGGCTATGCCACCTGGAAGATTTATCTCCCGGGAAAGAAGCGCGACCAAGCGCATGATGTTGACCTCGCGGGTGTTGGTGTGCCAAAGGTCCTCACGAACAACACCTATGGTTTTTCATGGGATGCGACCCGCGTCTCGACCAACAAATCGCTCGTGACGCTTCCTGAGTACTATCGGCTAGGCAAGGATGCGAAAGGCAAGGAGCGCTGGACCGCTGTTGCACAGGGGGATGTTCCTGTGGAAACAGGCCTCCTAAATGCCACATTTCCAACGCCAAAGCGTGACCTCGAACCGTACATCACCCCGGATGATGCATCATCGACATGGAAGTCCCCGGGGCCTGCGGCAGGGCCATTTACGCGAATTCTTGGTGATGGCAGCGAAGTCACCTACTACTGGTATCGTTTTGCCGACCAGCCTGCGTTGATGAATGCCGACCTCTCCGCTGCGGAACGTGAAGCCTTGCAAAAGCGCGTTGAGCTCCTCCACAAGGAATGGAAGTCCACCAAGGAATTCCTACCTGCTCCATCAACGGGGAAGCTGGCATCCATTGATCCAGCGGCATTTGTAAAGCCACCAAAGGGGATGGAAGTTGGCTACGTCCCAATCGTAACCAAGCAGGGGTGGAGCGCAAAGCGATTGAAAGAGCTTTCCAATCGCTGACAACCCGGGGGAACATCCGCGGTACTGTGTCATAAGATACTTAAGTTATACATAGTACGGAACAAGGGAACATTGACGTACCCTATACAAGTACTCAAGGACATCATGATGAGACAAACAATCACCATCGCGGGCAGCCTCGCCCTCGTTTCGCTCTTTGGTTACGCAAATGCCGGTTACGCCCAGACGGTCAAATCGGATGCCCCTCTAGCACTAGGACAAAATGCTGTTGCGGTCAAGGCAATTGCAGCCAAGGATGGCACCTTTGATGTCGAAATCACCCATAATGGCAAGACCCGCAAGTTCACGGGCGTCAAGGCTACTCCCGATGGCAACTTTGATCTACCAGCGTTAATGGAGTTGAATCCTCCAGCTGGGATTGCCGGTCGAAAGCAAAGTAAGGCCATTCGGGTCGAAGGCAAGCCTCTCATCCTCCCAAGCGGCGCGGCGGCAGCGCAGGCACACAGCAGTAACGTCTCGGTCAAAGCTATCGGAAATGGAAGCGGGACCTTCGATGTCCAAATCACCGAAAACGGCAAGACCCGAAAGGTGACTGGCCTCAAGCCCGGACCAAAGGGCAAAATCGAAGTGCCAAGTGGCGTCGCTGGCCATCCACCAATCATCATCGATACCACCGAAGGACCTAACGGAAATGTGTCCGTCAGAGTCGAAGGCAAGCCTCTCATCTTCCCAAGCGGTGCCGCAGCGGCGCAGGCACAATCGCAGTCCGTTTCCGTAAAGGCTATTGGTAACGGCAGCGGCACCTTTGATGTCGAAATCACCGAAAACGGCAAGACCCGTAAGCTGACTGGTGTCAAAGCTGGTCCCGATGGTAGCTTGGACATCCCTGAGTTGAACGATGTTGCGCCAGCGGGTGCGAAGATTAGTAAGCAGATCAAGATCATCAATGTCGATGGAAACCAATCTGGACCTGCTCTGTCGACGATTATCGAAAACACCAACAACGAAGATGTCAACATCGTCGTCGATGGCGTTGCGGTATCCGGCGCCGATGGACATGACATCAAGCCTGGGACATCTGTTATCGTCACCACCAATGGAAACGGCAGCGCGCCAAAAATCATCAAATCCCAGCGCGTTGTTGTCGGGCAACCTTTACTGAAGAACATGGAACCTGGACGACCGCACCCAAATCAGGTTTACAAAGTAGCAACGACCAGAAAGGCATCCAAGGAAGTCCTCATCGTGGCCAAGCTCGTAAACGGTAAGAAAGTCGTCTCGGAAGCAAAGCTGGTTGTCCTCTCTGGGCAAACGGCAAAATTAGACGCAGGGGATGTTTGGCTTAGCCTTCGCGCGACGATTAGCCCAGCAGGAACGATTTCGGTCAAAGGGGATGCGGGCTCTGCCAAATCTCCCAAAGGTCCCGGATTTACTGTAATTGGCCTTCCAAGCGGAGGGTCGTTCAAGTATCCAAATGGCGCTTCGGGCACCTGGGAAATCAAGGCCAGCGTTTCAGGAGCATCCGCTGCCAAGCCAGGTGGTCCAATGTTCATTTTCAAAGCGGCAAAGCCGTAGAGTCGTTGCCGATACGCATCACAGGAGGCCCCCTCGCGGGGGCTTTCTTGTTTGTAGGTGTCCGTTGAAAGTACCCTTAGGATTGACACCACCCAGATGGGGGGCATACTAAAACATGCTGTCATACAGGTACGCCAAGACGATCGGCATCCCGCATCACCGTTATGCTGACCCCGTTGGGGTTTGCGTGTCGACATCCGGTGATGTCTATGTTAGCGACATGATTCGCAATCGGATTCTGGGTAGCTCTCCGGATGGCAGCTATCGCAACCAGACTGGTGGTATCGGATCCGCACCTACCCAGCTACTGTGCCCCGGCGACATCGCATCTTGTAAATCTGGAAATCTGGCGATCGCCGACACGCAAAATCACCGTGTCCTAGTCCTGTCGGCAGAGCTCGAGACGCTGCAGGTGATTCCTTGTACACATCCCGAACACGGTCATCCAATTGAACCAAATGCCATCACGGTTTCGCAGACGGGGTCGATTGCAATTGCATCCTGGTCCGCCAATCTCTTGCTTGAATATGCTGCGGATGGGGCTTTGCTT
>CAIWTR010000031.1 GCA_903915615.1 uncultured Armatimonadota bacterium | reverse complement strand
GACGCTAAGGGCTTCGGGTTTGAGACGTTTCCCCTTACAGTCTGGGCACGGGCGCTGCCGGCGGTACTGCTCGAGGTCTGCCTTGACTAAGTCGCTTGTCGTCTCGGCGAGGTGACGCTCAAGGATTGAAAGCACGCCGGCGTACTCTGTGTCAAAGTAGCGCGTTTTGCCCCAGCGGTTCTTATGTTCCATCGCAACATTACCGGAGACACCATAGAAAACCGCATGGAGCTGCTCCGGTGTCAGGTCTTTGAGGGGAGTTTCCATTGTGAAGCCAAGCGATGTGGCTACGGCTGCAAAGAGGGCGGTGCGGGAATCCGACATAATCTGCTTGCCGGATTTGTAGACAAAGTACCGCAGAGCTCCGGCCCCGATGGATAAATTGTGATCGGGTGCAATGAGCTCCGGGTCGAACTCTGCTTGTGTTCCCAGTCCATGACATTTTGGACAAGCACCGTATGGGCTATTGAAGGAAAAGGTGCGTGGCTCGATCTCCGGGAGGCTGATGCCGCAGTCGGTACAGGCGAACTTTTCGCTGTATGTATGACATTCTCCATCGACAATATCGATGACCAAAACACCGTTACCGCGTTTTAGCGTTGACTCAATCGAATCTGCGAGACGCTTCTCGGTACCTTCCCTTACGACAACGCGGTCAACCACGATGTCCAGGTCGTGTTGCTTGTAGCGGTCGAGGATTGGGATCTCTTCAGAGATATCGAAAATGGTGCCATCGATGCGGACGCGGACATAGCCTTCCTTACGGATGTCCTCGAGTTCCTTGCGGTACTCGCCTTTTCGACCGCGGGCAATCGGCGCCATCAGCTGCATCCGCGTGCCTTCCGGCAGCTGCATCAGCTGGTCGACAATCTGACTTGGCTGCTGCTGACTGACGGGTTTGCCACACTGCGGACAGTGTGGGCGTCCAGCACGTGCGTAGAGAAGTCTGAGGTAGTCGTAGATTTCTGTGACCGTGGCTACTGTTGAGCGCGGGTTACGGCTTGTGGATTTCTGGTCGATGGCAACTGCCGGCGAAAGACCTTCAATCTGGTCGACATCCGGTTTGTCCATCTGACCGAGGAACTGCCTGGCGTAGGCTGAGAGAGACTCTACATACCGACGCTGGCCTTCCGCATATAGGGTGTCGAACGCCAACGATGACTTTCCACTGCCCGAGAGACCGGTGATAACCACCAGCTTGTCTCTTGGAATATCAATATCGATGTTCTTGAGGTTGTTTTGCCGTGCGCCGCGAATGCGGATTGCAGGGCCATCAATAATGATAGGGATGCGGCTGTCAGTGACGGGTTCGATTTCCATAGGGCTCATACCGCCCACGGTAGGGATGTGGGCCACAGGAGTGTACCTGTCATCCCCCGGACCTGTCACATTTCAGGCGGTATCGTGCCATCGCCAATATTGGCAGGGATGGGGTAGCCAATGCGAAGGTCCTTCTGTGCCCGTGACCAGGCATATTGAAAGGCTGCATCGAGTAAAGCATCCCAGTGGTAATACGTCTCACTCACATCTTCGACGTGAAACAACGCCCGTCCCTGCGAGTCGCTGCCTGTCGGAGCATCGTGCATTTTGGTGACCGACGCAATGTATGCATTGGCTGCCCCAGCCGTACCATCTTCAGCAGTTAGGACAAATGCTCCCAGCTTAGTCAGCGGACCAAGCTCGATTCCTGCCTCTTCCATGGCCTCGCGATGTGCGGCAGCATCCGGTTGTTCACCTGGCTCGATGTGTCCGCTTGGCGTGCACCATCCACGGTTGATGATTTCCGCGAGCACGATGAGGTCTCCGTAAAACGGAAAGACGACGACATGGGTGACGGGTGCTTCGGTGCTGAGGACGAATTCTGCATCGTAGCTACCCCATTTTGCTTTTGGGAACTCAGTCAATGCTGAGCAGGTCTTGCAGATTGGTTGCGAACAAATCGATCCGTCCGCACTTTTCGCAGACTTTTGCCGTAACTGGGGATGTCGTCACAGACGCAACACCGAGAAAGTCATCGGATGCTTTACCGGTGATTGTAATGCGGGCATCCCCATTTCCAACCTGAAGGCGGCCTTTGTGCATTTGACCGCCGCACGCGGCACATGTGTTTTTCATAGCGCGTCTATCCTACCAAACAGAAGCGGGGTCTAACCGGGGGTCATTTCCCAGAAATCTTTACCAACGATGTCAAATGGCAGGCGGTGTTCATCTGGCGCGGTTGCATCAAAATGCTGGTTCACAAAATAAACCAGCTGGCTGGTTGTGTTTCCAACATTTGCGCAGCCGTGTGCAACGCCGCGTGGGATGAAGAGGAGGCGGGAGACGCCGCCGCCAAGGAGAAGGCGCATTTGTGCATTCAGGGTTGGGCTTTCCGCACGGGCATCCACGAGGCCAACAAGTAAACGCTCTGTCGGAGGAACAAACCAGACATCATCCTGATTATAGTGAATATGAAATGCCTTGATCGCGCCGGGTTGCACGACTGACCATGATGATTGGAGGACCTGAAAGTCAGGGATTGCAACCAAACGGCCATTGTCATCGAGGCGGATGATTTCAGCGAATGCGCCGCCATCATCCTGGAAGGTCCGCAGCTCGATGATTTTGACGCCCTCAATGTTTGTGCGTGGGGCATAGCTCTGCGTGGTCAGGACGCTTGCGTAGTCAGGATGGATAGCGGATGGGGAAAGTCGTTCTGCCATAACTTACTTGGTCTCCGGGAGGTTGGGTTTGGTTTCGCTTGCGATCCGGCGTAGGTAGGAGGCGTAACCGGTTTTGCCGAGGGCATCTGCCGCTGCAATGACATCCTGCGGGGAAATCCAGCCGCTTTGTAGAGATATTTCCTCAAGACAGGCAATTTTTAGGCTCTGTCGGCGTTCGATGGCAGCGACAAAGTTGCCAGCTTCGAGGAGGGCATCGTGTGTGCCCGTGTCCAGCCATGCGGTCCCGCGACCAAGGATCTCGGCATGAAGATCATTTTTGGCAAGGTACATCTGGTTGACTGTCGTGATTTCCAGCTCACCACGGTGGCTTGGTTTCACCGCAGCTGCGACATCGGTGATGTCACTGTCATAGAAGTACAGACCCACGACCGCGTAGTTTGACTTTGGCTGTTCGGGTTTTTCTTCGATGGAGATCACGCGTCCGGATGCATCGAAGTCCATCACGCCGTAGCGTTCTGGATCAGCGACGTGGTAACCGAAGACGGTTGCGCCTGATTCGCGGTTTGCGGCGCGTTTGAGCTGTTCTGGAAGGCCGTGGCCGTAGAAGACATTGTCGCCGAGGACAAGGGCTGCGGGTCCGCCGGCGATGAAGTCTTTGGCGATGTGAAAGGCTTGCGCGAGGCCTTCAGGGCGTGGCTGGACGGCGTATTGCAAATTAATTCCGTACGCACTGCCATCCCCGAGGAGGCGTTCGAACAGCGGAAGGTCTTCGGGGGTGCTGATGAGCATGATGTCCCTGATTCCGCTCAGCATTAAAGTCGAGAGAGGGTAGTAGACCATCGGCTTGTCATAGACAGCCATCAGTTGCTTTGATACGGCTTTTGTAGCCGGGTACAGGCGTGTTCCACTGCCACCTGCGAGGACAATTCCCTTGCTCATAGTTACATTCTACGCCCCGGGTCGAAGTTGCGCCGGATAGGCTTGACGGGGCATACCGACCCCGCTACACTCTCCATTACAGCGCATGACCGAATCAGACGAACTCCCGTGGAACAGTATGTCCATAAAACTGCCAGCGGAAGCATTTGTCTCCGGTGGTTTTTTCGATGAGATGCTGGGATTTCATGCTGGTCCCGGGCGTGGAGCCTTGCGTGTTGCTGTTACAGCGACTGAGCCGTGGCTTTCGTTCGTCCCGCAAACTTTTGCGCTTGCGGCAGGCGAGAGCATCGCTGCAAATGTCACAGTGGATATCGCTGCGGCGAAGCGGATGGTCGAAGGGGGGCGGCCTCCCATCGGCGAGCTGCAAGTAACATTTGAGCAACAAAACACGGCAGGTGTTCGTGTCGAACGAACGGCTAACATTCCCGTCCAGCTTCCCGTCGCCGTTTGCCCATGTTGCAAACGCGTTTTACACATCCCCAGCCATCGCGGTGCAAAACCTCCGACGGTTTGTATGCACTGTTTCGAGCGCCTGCGCCCGTGTCCACATTGCGGTGTTCTGAACACTTGGCGGGTTCGAACCTGTCTTGTCAGCCCAAATCACATCATCCGGGCCAGCGAAGACTGGGTCACCCTCGGTGGAAACAGTCAGCACACCAGCAACGCCGATGTGCCTCTCGGTGCGGGTGCCCTCATTTGGCAATTTCCAATGATGCTGCATACGAATCCGCTTCGTCGTTTTCAGTGGTCATCCGTGGTGACGGCATTCGGTGTTGTCTATGCGGCAAGTACGACCGGGGATGGCGAGCATTTGCTTCATGCATTTGATGTCGAATCAGGAACCCCGATTTGGGACCCATATGTTTTGTCGGCACCCGTTCACCCGGATCGTGGTGGCGTTTGTATTGTTGGTGAGCTTGTCGTAGCAGGTTTGGTGAACGGTAGCGTGCTGGCCATCGATGCAATACGTGGGACGCGGCGCTGGCTGGTTGACATCGGAGGCTCCGTTTACGGCTCTGTCATTCCATTGAACCT
>CAIWTR010000030.1 GCA_903915615.1 uncultured Armatimonadota bacterium | reverse complement strand
GCATCAACATTATTTCTGACAAACTCGGCAGCTCCACCACCAGTTACTGCCACGCATGGCAGGCCACAGGATTGCGCTTCGCCCAGGACCAGCCCCTGCGTTTCCGTGTAGCTGGGAAAGGCAAAAATATCTGCCATCCCGTAGTAATCCACCAAACGCTCACGCGAGACCGGACCCACAAAATGCGTCCGTCTGTCCATCCCGAGCTCAGCCGAAAACTCCGCCTGCGAGTCGCCATCCGGACCCCCGCCAACCATCACCAGATGACAGTTCTCCGGCAATCTGGCAAAGCTCTCCAGTAACAACCGACAGTTCTTTTCCCAGGCTATCCTGCCGACGTACAACACCACGCGGTCATCCGGCTGGATGCCCATCAATGTGCGAAGCGCCCCCGCGCGCTCTGCATCCACCACCCCTGGGAGCGAGACGCCCGTTGGGTGCACTTCCATCGGACACGGCATCCGCATTTCCGTGCGCAGCTGGATTTCTGTATCCTTGCTCGGAACCGTTAGCAGGGCGCACCCACTGTAGAACTGGGTCAGGACAGTGCGCAGCCACCAGCGGCTAACCGGAGGTGGGAAGGGGGAGTAGTGGATGTACGAAAAGTACAGCGTGTGAAACGTTGAGACATGTGGCACCCCAAGGCGCCGTGCAAGCCTGTGGCCATAGAGTCCAAGCCCAAACGGGTGGTGGGAGTGGACGATGTCGACATCGATGTTATCCAACCGATGCGAAAGCGGGCCATACGGTGGGTACGCAAAGGGGTTACGTGTGTTCCATGGGCTGACCCAGCTTGGGACGCGCTGCACGTAGAGCGGGTCGAGGTCGGCGCCGGGCATATCCGGACAGACGATGATCACTTCATCCCCGCCGGCCATCAGCTCATCCGCAAGCGTACGCACACTCGCAGTCACGCCATTGACAACCGGGTACCAGCTCTCCGTCAGTAGTGCGATTCTCAACGGGCATCCCTTATCGCAAGCTGTGCACCTGTCGGAACATCGCCAAGCGCATCGCCCGATGTCTCCAGAATCCCAAGCGTTCCAGGCGGAGCCAAGTAGACTTTATTGGGGAGAAGAGATAGCGAGCCAAGGCTGGTATACGATGCTGAGAGCCAGACACCTGTCATCTGAAAACGCATCCCAAAGGTGTGCACGCCCACGGATGTTGGAATCATCACCACTCCATTCCACGTATCTGGAAAGGCGTGGCGTCCAATAAGTTGTTGCCACAAACTCCTACAGACCATAAGGTGTTCCGACCTGCGTGCACCATCGCACCACAGCTGCTGCATTTGGTTACGAGAGATCGTCCTGCCCCCCACTTTTCCCAAGACGGGTTTCAAAAACCCGCATCACATCCGAGACGCGGAAGCGACGATGCTTCCCGATGGTCCTCCGGTGAACCAGTGTCCCGGCCTTTGTCATCCGCCGAACCGTCGCATCACAGACATCCAGCAGCTGCGCCGCTTCATCTAGTGAAATTTCATTGTCCAATATTTTGAGGATGGTTTGGTCGCGCGTCGGGTCTGTCGTCGGAGCAACATCGACAAGACGGCCATTCATCTGGTGGACCAGAATCTGAATATGCCGGGGGACTGCCTGCCAGAGACGGAGGACATCCTCGTATGTTTCAGGGATTTCAGGTGGAATCGATGCACTGTCCGCTTCAAGTTCGAGAACTCCCTGGCGGATTTTTCCACCTGCAATGGCATCGATAAGCGCCGATGCCGTAATAGCCGGTTGTACCACGGGGGCGATGGTGAGTTGCGGTGTTTGCTTTACCAGAGCGGGCGATGCACCAACGGCAGGGTCATCCTGCTTTGCCTTAGCAAGGCGCTGGGCTTCTTCGATGGGCATTGTGACGCCATCCACGATGACGTAGCGTCCCCGTGCTGTAGTCTCCCGAGGCGTGCCCGTGGTGACACCACGTGCCTTCAGAAAGTCTTGATATGCATCCATTGCCGGCATCGTGTTAGGTACCCGTGTCTCCGGATGATTCTACGCCATCAGGACGCATCAGGCAGAATCAGCATCGCATCCCCAAAGCTTAGAAAGCGATAGTCATTTGCGAGTGCGGCTTCGTACGCGCAATGCAGGCCATCGATGCCAAGGAGCGTCGCTACCAGCAGCAGGAGCGTAGAGCCAGGCTGATGGAAGTTTGTCAGGAGGCCATCCACGCTACGGATTTTCTGTCCAGGATAGATATAGATGTCTGTATCGCCATCGAAGGGGGCAATCCGGACACCATCCGGGGCATTCCGTGCCGCTGTTTCCAGTGCGCGGAGACTGGTGGTCCCGATCGCGATGACGCGTCCGGTGCACGCATTGACCTTGTCTGCAGTTTCTTGTGTCACGTGGATGTATTCCGCGTGCATCGGGTGTTTGGTGATGTCATCCGTGCACTTGATCGGCCGAAAGGTCCCGAGACCAACGGAGAGGAGGACGCGGGCGGTTTCGATGCCATTTGCTGCGAGAGTGTCAAGGAGCTCTGCGGTGAAGTGCAGTCCTGCGGTGGGGGCTGCGGCGCTTCCGGGGACCCGGTTGTAGACCGTTTGGTAACGTTCACGGTCATCGAGATGTTCGTGAATATACGGCGGGAGTGGGACGCGGCCTTGGGTTTCCAAAACTTGGCGTGTTTCTTCCGGGTCGCCTTGAAAGTGGAGGACACGGATGCCTTCTGTAAGGACATCCCCGACGATACACGTGAGGTTGGTGTCTGCGAAGTGTAGTGTGTCTCCGGGGCGTGCAGCCTTTCCTGGGCGTACGAGGGCTTCGTAGGCAGCTGGCCCGCCGGGGAGGTGGGGGCCCAGCACAAGCGCTTCCCGGTAACCTCCGCCCGGGCCTTTCCCGACAAGGCGTACAGCACTCACACGTGTTTCATTGATGACCAGGAGGTCTCCGGGTTTCAGGAGCTCTGTGATCTCGTGAAAGATGATGTGAGAGTGGGAGCCACTGCGCGGGTCGACATGCAAAAGCCGCGCGGAGTCGCGCGGCTCAAGCGGTGTCTGCGCGATGCGGTCATCCGGGAGGATGTAATTAAACGCATCTAGTCGCATAACTTAGGCCAGGAGCTCACCTTCGGAGAACCAGAGAGCCATTTCCTCGGCAGCGGTTTCAGGAGCATCTGAACCGTGGATAAGGTTGCTCATCATGTCGCAGGTGTAGTCACCACGGATGGTTCCAGGGGTGGCATTGATGGGCTTTGTAGCACCAATCATCTGGCGGCAGAGAGCGATTGCATCATTGCCTTCCCAGACCATTGCGACGACAGGGCCGCTGGTGACAAAGTCAACGAGCTCACCAAAGAATGGCTTGTCAGAGTGCACAGCGTAGTGTGCTTCTGCGGTCTCACGGGTCGGTACGACCAGCTTGAGAGCAACTAACCGCAGGCCGCGGTTTTCAAAGCGGCGGATGATTTCGCCTGAGAGCCGACGGGCAACACCGTCGGGCTTAACCATAATGTATGTGCGTTCCATTGTTTGTGCGCTTCCTCGAGTATCGCCGCTTGGTCGCGGCAAACCGGGAAAGTTTACCGCGCCTTCAGGGAGTTTTTACATCACTGAAGGCGCGGCGTACACAATTACTTGCCGACGACCTTCTTGAAAATCTTTTCTTGATCCTTCTTGACACCATCGACACAGCCCTGGCAGCAAACCTTGACGGACTTGCCAGCGTATGCCTTGTTCTTACCGCTGTACTTTACAGCGATTGGGTTCTTGCCAAGTGGCTCACCCATGACCGGACATGCGGTCTGAGCCTTGGTTTGCGCCATAGCGATTGCTGAGAAAGCGGCTGTAACTGCGACAGCCAACATCATCTTGTTCATAGTAACCCCTCCAGAACAGAGCCAGACTCAGCTGAGGTGACTCTTATACGTAAGTTTACCGCAATATCCTGCTTTGATGAGACATCAGAAAAGTGGAAATCTCAGGACAACAACTAATCGGGGCCAGCGAAGTTCATTGGCACCACAAAGCTAATTCGAATCGGTTTTGTCAAAGTGAGCCGAATGAACATCCTTGAGCTGCTTCGGACGAATCCGCGTGTAAATCTGCGTGCTCGAGAGGTCTTTATGCCCAAGAAGCTCCTGAACGACTCGGATATCCGCTCCGTTTTCAAGGAGATGACTCGCGAACGAATGGCGCATCATGTGTGGCGTTGGCTTTACGCCCACCTTCCCGGATTTTCCTAGTCTGTCAAACAGTCTCCGGATGGCCCTGTCAGACAGCCTTCCACCAAAGCGATTTAGGAACAGTGCATCTGTGGTGGAACTTCCAGCCGCTACAAGCATCGTTTCACGGCCATCCTTGATGTACGTTTCCAAAGCCCGCAGTGCGTGGCTGCCGATGAGGGCGTAGCGCTCCTGACCACCCTTGGCGTGTCGAATCCGCAGCGCGCCTTCATCTGTGCCCGTGCGGAAAACATCATCCATGTCAAGCCCAATCAGCTCACCAGCCCGGATACCACTGGCGTAGAGGCACTCAACGATGGCTTTGTCACGGAGGCCGGCGGGAGAATCATCGCGCTTACTGTCAAGGAGCGCCCCAACATCCGCTGTGTCCAAGGCTTTCGGCAGAGACTTTCCACGCTTCGGGATATCGACATCCGTGAACGGATTGCTCTCAGCAAGTCCGGACTGAATCGCCCAG
>CAIWTR010000029.1 GCA_903915615.1 uncultured Armatimonadota bacterium | reverse complement strand
TCTGCAGCTGCGACATCCATCTCCTGATGACACAGATAGTTCTGGCGGCCTTTGAGGACAGCATAGGTGATGTCGAGGCCGAGCACAGCAAGGACAGCAGGGATGTCCTTTTCGACGAGCTGCGTTTGCAGCGCGATGGTGTGGGTGGAGATGACGGCGGTTGTGCCATCATTTTTGGAGAGCCAGTGGAGCAGAGGGACCAGATAGGCTAGTGTTTTGCCAACGCCTGTGCCGGCTTCTGCAAGGCAGGGTACGGAGTCAGTCAGTGAGTGGGATATTGCATCCGCAAGGGTTTGCTGTTGCTCGCGCGGGATGAATCCTGGGAATTGTTTAGCGAACGGACCCGAGGCTGCGAGAAGACTCGCAGCCTTGGATTTGCGCTTAGTTTCCACCCAGTTCGGGACCGAGCAGATGGCATCCCGAGTCGATATGAATGACTTCGCCGGTGATTGCGCGGCTAAGGTTAGATGCGAAGAAGGCGCAGGTGTCGCCAACTTCATCCGGGTCAGTTGCCTTCCGCAGTGGTGCAACCTCTGGAATACGCTTGTACATATCGCGGAAGCCAGCGATTCCAACGGCGCTCGCGGTTAGCGTCATGCCAGGGGAGACAGCATTGACACGAATCTTCTGCGGACCGAGGTCATCGGCGAGGTAGCGCACAGTTGCTTCAAGAGCAGCCTTAGCCACACCCATCACATTGTAGTTTGGAACGACACGCTCTGAGCCAAGGTAGGTCATCGTGATGATGGAGCCACCCTTTGGCATGAGTGGCGCCGCAGCACGGCTGGCTGCAACCAATGTGTACGCGGAGACATCCATTGCCAGCGCAAAGCCATCCTGACTGGTGTTTGAAAACCTGCCAGAGAGCTCATCGCGCTTCGCAAATGCGACAGCATGAATCATGAAGTCAAGGTTATCGGTGAGGGCGGCTACCTGCGTATGCAGTGCTTCCACCTGCGATGCGTCGGTCAGATCACATGGAGCGACCAGTTTGACGGCATCACCAAGGGATGCCGCGAGTGTGCGAACATCCTTTTCTTCACGATCACCCAGGTAGGTCAGAATGAGCGATGCGCCTTCACGGACTGCGCTTTTCGCACAACCCCAGGCCATCGAGCGTTCGTTCCGGACTCCGTAAATTAAACCAATTTTGCCAGTGAGCAGACCCATGTCATCCTCCGTCGTAGTGTATCCCGAATCGAGGGCATCGGGTTCCCGGTCTGGTTCGGTTGTGGACCAGGATGTGTGATAAGGCGATATTACATGAATCAGGTTGCCGGTTGGAACGATGTTACTTGCGGGGGCGACTTTTTGTCGGTGTCTTCACCTTTGCCGATGGTCGTGCAGCTGGCTTTGGGTCATCAATCAGGACTTCGTAATAAAATGCGGCAGGCTTGCCCTCCACGGCGACCTGGCATTCAATCTGGATAACCTTTTCTTCCGCGCTTGCAGTCACTTTATCGAGGCGATTACCGCTGGCATCCAGTCTGTAAACTGTCACCGCTTTGGGATCCACCGCACGCGTTATCGAAAAAGTGGCCTTACCCTGACGAGCAAGGATGACATCTCCTCCAAAGTTTTCCAGCGTCTGTCGATCAGCAGAAAAGAAGCGCGCACCCGCATTTTGCGTATCGGTTGCGTGGATCAGCAAGAGGCGCTGACTCGTAGCGAGCGGCCGCTTGTCGAGACTTGCTACCGCGGCTGCAGCACCGCTTCCCTCAATGTCAACATCCACTGGACCAAATTTCAACACATCGCCTTCGGTACCAACTCCTGCGACGACATTGGGAGCAATCAGACGGAGGGATCCCGCAGTGCCATCGAGGAAGACCTGGTTTGTCAGGCTTTGACGGAATTCGGTATCAATGGATGTCTTGTTCGTGCGCGGCAGGAGCTCGGCCCGAAGCATACTCGCGATGGCATTCGAGTCGCCGCTGTTCTCAAGACGGAGCTCTTTACCAGCTTGGGGAGGCAGCTTACCGGCATCAATACGAACGCCGATCCGTGAAACAAGCGCCAATGCAGCAAAGTCCGGAGGCAATGGCGTCGCGAAGTCGGAGATGAGTGACTTCTGCGGCACGATACGGGCGACGGTCACCGGGGATGTCACCAGCGCACCACTGCGGTAGACAAGAGCGGCGATGCGCTCGCTTGCAAGCGCTGTTGGATCGCTCGCCGTATCAAAGTAAGTGATGGCTTTTGGTGTGTTGACGGTGGTGCGGCTATGTGCCCACGCAAAGCGGAAAATGCCATCCCAGCCCTGTATTGCCGCGGTCGCCGCAGTCATTAGTCCGGCTTCGTAGCGGTATTGATTCGGTGCCGCGAAGTTCCATTCGGAAACAATAAATGGCTTATCGAGCAGGCGCTGCGTTGCGACATTGACTGGGCCGGCACCCCCGCCGTAAACCGCTGAGTTACCGCCATTTGCACCGGTGCTCGGCAGCTTCCAAGGCTCGCCCGGAAATGTCGGATGGTCAAAGTAGAAGTGCGCATCCACGACATCAAGGCCCAGCCTTGTGTTCTGAAAAGCCGGAACTTCCGACCAGCCATTGAGATCAGTCAGCAGCGCCTTGACGCCAATTTCCTTTTTGAGAAAACCGGCCATGGTCGCATATGCACGGCCATGCAGCTCGGCGAGGAAGGCACCAAACTCACGTCCGGTGATGTCAGTGCCGACGCTTTGCGGAAGTGCTGCGGGGCTAAGATTCCTGGATGCACGCCACGCGGACCAGGCTTTTTGGAGATCATCCTGCAAGGGAGCCGGGAGGCGACCGATGACATTTGTCAGGTTTGGCTCGTTGATGACAGAGATGATTGCAACAGCTGGGTCATCCTTCCACGCGATACCAGTGTAGGGATTGACATGCGTCATCAGCTTGCGGCTAAAGGCTTTCCAGTCTTCCATGGCATCCGGTCGCAGGAGGATGGCGGCTTTGAACTCATCCATTTTGTAACCGGGAACATCCCGGCTCACATAGAGGTCTGTCTTGATGACAATGCCGGCCTTACGGCAAGTCGCAACGAGATAGTCGAGGCGCTCCAGATAGCCATCCACATCGAGGAGGTTGTCGTAGTGATGAATGCGCAGGGCGTTGTAGCCTGTGGATGCCAGCATCCGGACGAGGCGATCAACATCGGGTTTTTCAAGATAATTGGCATCAAAGCAGAGGTTGGTACCGAAGAGGCGGATGGGCGTACGGCCATCGATGCTGAGATTCCCACCGGGCGTGACAATTAGACGCCGTGTCGCCAAGCCGGTATTGATTGGAAGTATGCTCTTGAGGTCGAGGGCTGACCCTGGTGTAACATCGTTTGCGATGCTTATGGGGGACCAATCCTCACCTGCTTCAATGGTAAGTGGCCGCTCTTGCAGAATTCGAAGTGGCTTGTACAGGCGCAGCATCAGGTTGATTGTTCGCGTCTCGCCTGCCCGCCAAACAGCGCCATCCGGGTACTGGGCGCCTGACCGTATCTCGAGTGCAGTGCCGCCAAACTTACGGTTGTCTTGGAGGAGAATCGGATTTGTACTCGATGCTTCCAAGTTACTGTCCTGGCGCCGCAGGCGGAGGGTTCCCTTTGCGCTCTGGATGAGCATCGGTGACTCGGAGGTTTCCGGAATCGTGATGGTGGTTTCGCCGAAGGATGCTCGTCCGCGTTGCCAATCCGTTGCCGGGAGAGTTGCGGCGATGTGAAGGCTGTTGAGGGGGATGTTTTTGTTTGGCGTCAGGTTTGCGGTAACCACGAGTGTCTCTGGGTCAGCCTCAGAGACTTTGTACGAGATGTCGCCTTCCACGGTGGCCCCTGCCGTCGGGCAGCTGATCATGATTTTGCCAGCATCCTTGCCGGGAGTGGATGACCTGAGCTGCCAGCCGGTTTCGTAAAGTCCGACCGTGATGTTTATGATGGGGGGAGTTCCATCGGATTGTCGGATAACGCCCGTCCCGGCGCGATCTACACGCGTTAACAGGGGTTGTTGTGCATGTGCTGCGTAAGCCACCATCGCGGTCGTGGTTGCAGCGATTAGAGTACGGTAGATTTGCATTCAGTACTTTGTTGCCACAGTGGCATTTCATGTTCCATCCGGGAGGGCTGTTCCGTGCATTTTCTCGCATTTTTTGTCGGATTGCTGATGTTTCAGGGTCCGCAAGTTGGTAAGCCGATGTTTGTTTTACCGGATATTTCACGTAAGTTAGGATTAACAGCAGCGCAGCAGGAACGCTTGAAGGCTGTTGATGCGAAGTACACGCCAGCGATACAGAAGGTTGTGACTGTGCATCAACCGAAGATTGCAAAGTTGTCCCGTGAACTGAATGCTGAAAATGCGACATTTGCAAAGGAGTTGACGCCTTTACTCAAGATGCGCGCGAGTGCGGTAACGGAGATTCTGACGCCTCAGCAGAAGAAGCTTTTGATTGAAATCGAGCGTGCTGGTCAGAAGTCAAAGACGCCTGCTCCTGCGACAAAACCTAGCAAGTAGGCTGAATTGAGGATGACAACTTAGCGTTTGGGTTGTTGTCTGGACAAGATTTGGCGCCTTTGCTCAAGCAGCGCCCGGGTGCGGTAACGGAGATTCTCACGCATCAGCAGAAAAAGCTTTTGATTGATATTGAGCGTGCAGGTCAGAAGCCAAAGACGCCAGCTCCTGCGACAAAACCTAACAAGTAGGCTGAATTGAGGATGACAGCTTAGCGTTTGGATTGTTGTCTGGACGAGATTCTCACGCCTTTGCTCAAGCAGCGCCCGGGTGCGGTAACGGAGATTCTCACGCATCAGCAGAAAAAACTTTTGATTGATATTGAGGGTGCTGGCCAGAAGTCAAAGACGCCTGCTCCTGGGACAAAACCAAACAAATAGGCTGATTTGCTTAATCACTGTTTGAGCCTGAACTGGAACTCTAATAATGAAATAGAGCGTAATCCCAGCATTGTCGTCGTTTTGCGCATCGGGTAAGCCCTAAATCGAACCGATAACAGTTAGGTCGGACGGACTTTGAATTCACGGTCCGGTGGTACACTTTGAATACTTGTGTCTCGGATTCATGGGGCACGGTGGACATGACCGAGTTGGCAGTTCATCACCGGATGCCCTGTCGCTCTAGATGAGGATAGAGACATGAAGAGATGGATGCTTGGCTTGGTAGCGGCTGCTACCGTTCTCGGCGTTGGTACGTATGCTCCTGTGAATGCACAGCAGCCACCTGCTGGTGGCCAGATGCAGGATCCACTGGGACTGTCCCCTGAGCAGAAGACGAAGATGGAAGCGGTTCAGAAGAAGTTCCAGCCAATGGCACTCAAGCTTCAGGCAAAGTATCAGCCAAAGATGCAAGCCATCATGAAGAAGTATCAGGCTGAAGGCGAGAAGCTGGCTAAGGATAAGAGCCCGGCTGCACAGGCAAAGCAAAAAGAACTCTTTGCAAAGCTGCAGAAGGAAATGAAGCCAATTCAGGATGCTGCGATGAAGGAAGCTGAGCCTCTTCAGAAGTCAGCCGAAGCTGAGATGAACAAGATTTTGAACAAGGATCAGCAGGCTAAGCTTAAGGCTTTGATGGCGATGCAGCGTCAGGGCGGCGCGGGCGCTCCAGGCGGCGCACCTAAGCGCTAACCTGTTTGGGTGTTTTCGAAGCGTATAGCCACCTCCCGGGTTCGGGGGGTGGTTTTGTTTTTTTGATAGGCGAAGAAGAATCCCATGGCCTTGATGGCGATGCTGGGGCAGGGCGGCGCGGGCACTCCAGGCGGCGCACCTAAGCGCTAACCTGTTTGGATGTTTTCGAAGCGTATGGCCACCTCCCGGGTTCGGGGGGTGGTTTTATTTTTTGGTCGGACCTCCGACAAAGACATCAGACAAAGAAAAACCCTCTGTTTCCAGAGGGGTTAGTGCTTTACTTTGCCTGATACGTTAATGCCGCATCAATCAAACCGGCAAACAACGGATGCGCACGGTCAGGTCGTGACTTGAACTCCGGATGGAACTGGCAGGCGATGAAGTAAGGGTGCCCCGCTACTTCGATGATCTCAACCAAGTCTTTTTCCGGGTGCACGCCGCTGAAGCGCAGACCTGCATTTGCAAGCTGCTCACGGTACGCATTGTTGAACTCATAGCGGTGGCGATGACGCTCCGTAATGTCCGTGGTCCCGTACACAGTGTGCGCAAGGGTTCCCGGCGTGACCGTACACGGACACAGGCCGAGGCGCATCGTCGCACCCTTGTCAGACACATCCGCCTGCTCGAGCATCAAATCGATGACTGGGTGCGGCGTCTCCGGGGATGTCTCCGTAGTATTGGCATCTACAAGGCCACACACATTGCGTGCGAACTCGATAACCGCCATTTGCATCCCAAGGCAGATTCCAAGGAATGGCAGGCCACTCTCACGTGCAAACTGCACGGCTGCGATCTTGCCTTCGATGCCACGTGCACCAAAGCCAGGGCAAACCACGAGGCCACTACAGCCTTCGATACGTGCCTTCGCATCGGCGACAGACTGAATCTCTTCCGAATCAATCCAGCGCAGGCGCACACGGGCATCATGCAAAATGCCCGCATGGCCCAGCGATTCAGCGATGGAAATGTACGCATCCCCGTTTTGGATGTACTTGCCAACGACAGCGATTTCGACATCTTTGGTTGGATGCACGATACGCTCGACGATTTCCCGCCAAGTGGATGTACGCGGTTCGGTGACCGGCAGTCCTAAGCGGCGAACGACGAGGTCGGAGAAACCTTCCTCTTCGAAGACGAGAGGAATCTCGTAAATCGTATCTGCATCGCGCGCTTCGATAACCGCATCCGCATCAACATCACAGAAAAGAGCAATCTTCTCCTTCTGTTCCTTGTTGATCGGGCGTCCAGTACGGCAAACGAGGACATCGGGAGCGATACCAACCTCCCGCAACCGCATCACAGAGTGTTGCGTCGGCTTGGTCTTGACCTCGTTCCACGGGCCAACGGCAGGAATCAGCGTCACGTGGATGTAGAGGACGTTTCCGGTACCGGCATCCCGCTTCATCTGGCGAATCGCCTCGAGGAATGGAAGCCCTTCGATATCGCCCACTGTGCCGCCAACTTCAGCGAGGACTATATCGGCATCCGTGGACTTGCCCAGACCGACGATGCGTTCCTTGATTTCATTGGTGACGTGGGGGATGACCTGAACTGTACCGCCGAGGTAGTCGCCTCGACGTTCTTTTTGGATGACTGCGCCGTAGACAGAGCCGGTGGTGACGGATGCTTCCCGCGTCAGCTCGATGTCGACAAAGCGCTCGTAGTGTCCAAGGTCGAGATCCGTTTCCGCACCATCATCTGTGACAAAACACTCACCATGCTGGTAAGGGTTCATCGTTCCGGCATCGACATTAATGTACGGATCGAGCTTGAGCATCGCGACTTTAAAGCCACGATTTCTCAGGAGGCGTCCCAGCGATGCGGAGGTGATTCCCTTACCGATTGAGCTGACGACACCACCAGTGACGAAGAGATAGCGGACCTGTTTGGCGGTGGTCCCGCCGGTTGCCGATTGAGGCGTGGGGGAGGGCATAACGCCGTTTACTATATCACGCACACTTGCTGTGAAACGTTAGCCTAATCGACATCTGGAAACTGCTCATGCAGGTGAACAGGTGTGACTTTCTTCCCTTTGGTCGCCTTGAGATTGAGGACCTCCACGAATACCGAGAAAGCCATCGCGAAGTAAACATAGCCCTTTGGGATATGAAAGTGAAAGCCTTCCGCAACCAGCGTCGTGCCGATCAGCATCAGGAACGACAAGGCAAGCATTTTGACCGTCGGGTGACGCTCCACAAAGCCCGCGACAGGCCGCACCGTGACTGCCATAATAATGGTTGAAATGATGACAGCGATCATCATCACCATGACTTGCTCAGGCGGGATAATTCCGATTGCCGTCACGATTGAGTCAAGACTAAAGACCAGGTTGATAACCATGATCTGCACCATCACCGCCGAGAACTTCGCCCCAGCCTTGCCTTTGGATGCTCCTGGCGCGTGCTCATCCTCGCCCTCAAGCTTGCCGTGGATTTCGTGCGTGGCTTTGTAGATTAGGAAGATGCCGCCGACCAAGACAACCAAGTCCTGGAGCGATAACCCGAGGCCCTTGCCGTGTGCACCGTGAGCTGGATCCGTAATGAAGGGAATCGTGAAGAGAGGATCCTTCATCGCGAGCACCAGCGGAATCGCAAGGAGAAGAACGAGGCGCGGAATCACCGCAAGAGTCATCCCAAGCTTCTGGCCCCGGGGCTGATCTTCCTTCGGAAGCTTGCCGGAGAGGATTGTCAGAAACACGATGTTGTCGATACCGAGCACGATTTCGAGGGCTATCAGTGTGACAAGGCCGATCCACGCGGATGGCTGACTCATCCAGCTGAAGTTGACTAACTGGGACATATTCATTGCGTTGTTATTATCTCATGACAGAAATGACTGGTTCGACAGTGGATGTTTATCAGGCATACGTGAAAGTAAGCACGGCACCTCGCTGCACAATGTATGGCAAACCATCGGGTTTTAGGCCGTAGTGATCGAGGGCTGTCAAAATACGCTCAGCCCCGAATCCAACCTCGTGCGGTGCGTGACAATCGGAGCCAAATGTCAACGGCACCCGCCGGGAAACCAGCTCAGCCAAGAGGCGGTGGTTTGGAAATGGGTCATCACCGTGCGGTCGCTTCCGGTAGCCGCTTGTGTTGAGCTCGACGACACAGCCGCTATCCTTGATGGCAGCTGCGACCATCGGGTACAGGCTCTTCGCAAGCGCCGGGTCAATCGGTGGACCGTACGCCTCGACCGCCGTCAGGTGCGACAGAATATCAAACAGCCCGCTTGCCGCCGCCCGGCAGAGCTCTTCGTAATAGGCTGTGTAAACATCCGATGGAGCTTCACTCTGCCAGCGCGTCCGAGAAAAAATGGACTGACCCAAAATGTAGTGGACGCTCCCAAGGACATAGTCAAAGGGGTGGGCATCCAAGATAGCCTTTAGATCATCCGCCCGGCCTGGAATCCAGTCTGCTTCAAGCCCAACACGGATATCGACGCGGCCCGCATAGTTTTCACGTTCCATCAGGACCTCAGCCACATAACCGGAAACCGAGCTACAAGCCATTTGGGTTTGTGGTTGCGCGTGGTCGCCATCGAGCCAATAGGCTGGTCCATGGTCGCTGATGCCAAAGGTGGTCATCCCGAGTTTGAGAGCCGCCTCGCAGTAATCGTGGATACTCCCGACGGCGTGTCCGCAGCGGTGGTGGTGTGTATGGTAATCAAATCCCAGCATCGGCCTTGTCCAATTCTCCCCCGCGGTGTTATGAATGTTCTAACTATGAAGATTCTACTACTTGGCGGGACGGGATTGATATCAACAGCAATCACAAAGGCGCTGATTGCACGCGGGGA
The DNA here is from genome assembly GCA_903915615.1 of uncultured Armatimonadota bacterium. Taxonomy (GTDB): domain Bacteria; phylum Armatimonadota; class Armatimonadia; order Armatimonadales; family Armatimonadaceae; genus CAIRTT01. The sequence goes on along the minus strand of CAIWTR010000029.1, from coordinate 483 downwards.
TGAAGTCGTTCTCCACAATCGCGGACGAACTCCACATCGCTTTGAAGAGAGCCCCAATGTGCGGGTCATCACAGGCGACCGCAAGGATCGGGATGCTTTTGAAGCCGCATTCGAAGGCGAAACCTTTGATGTTGTTGTTGACATGATTGCGTATCACATCGATGACACGCTTTCGGCGCTACGTGCGCTCTCAGGCAAGTTTGGCCAGTTTGTGCATACATCCACGGTGTGTGTCACCAGCGGGCGGCCGGTCCACATCCCGATGACCGAAAGCGAGCCGTATCACTCCGTAGGTCAGTATGGCTGGAACAAAGCCGCCATTGAGGAGCATCTCCTAAAGCTGCATGCCGATGAAGGCGTACCGGTTACCATCATGCGCCCAAGCCATTCGTATGGCGAAGGCGGCGGTATTCTCCGTCCATTTGGACCTTGGGAATCGTTTGTTGCCAGGCTGCGTGCAGGGCGGAAGCTGATTGTTCCAGG
>CAIWTR010000028.1 GCA_903915615.1 uncultured Armatimonadota bacterium | reverse complement strand
GCAGCCAATCGTAGGGGCAGACCAGCTTCGCCTCCCCCTCTACCGTAACGTCCACTCGATGCGCTGATAGTCGTGGAGGCCTGCCCCTACAGGACTTGTCTTGTGTCCGGAATGCAGGCCTTAGTAGATAACAAATGTCAGTCTGACCCTCTAACGTAACGCCAGGTCGCAGCCGCGGGCAGGCGTGGACGCCTGCCCCTACAGGACTTGGCTTGTGTCCGGAATGCTGGCCTTAGTAGATAACAAATGTCAGTCACCCCATCTACCGTAACGCCAGTTCGCAGCCGCGGGCAGGCGTGGAAGCCTGCCCCTACAGGAGTTCATCAATAATCGAAAAGGCGACAACCATGACCGACACATCCCAGCGCAGAGCCAGAAGGCCGCGAGCACAAGGACATCTAAAGGCTCACTTCTTCTTCATTTGGCTCCAAGGGAGATTAAAGGATGCCTTGTACGGATAGTCATCGCCGACCTGCAGTGCGGCCTCGCCCTTTGCTGGCGGAACAATCCACTTGGCACCTTTAACAGCCCCGATGCCATTTTCGCCAACAAGGAGCAGCTGCTCCAAATCTGCCGCCATACTTCCCGGGTTTTTCGGTGGCATATGTTTGTTCGGCTCCCAGCGGTTTGCCATAAACATCGAAATCGTACTCAGCCCGACACGGTGGCAAGTCAGACACTTATTGCCATCGATGTGAACCGTTCGCATATCCCACTTCTGGCCACCAATCACATAAAAAGGACTCTTGTGGTCGAGAACAGGGACAACGGGTTCGTTTGTACCCGGTATCTTGGCGGCATTGATGAATGTATTGTTGATGAACGGATCGGCCTGATGGCATTGAACACACTGGGGGCGTGTGACATCCGGTACGCGAAACGCATCGTTGAATTCCGATGGGTTGTCAATCCAAGGCATCTTTCCGACCATCCGCCAGGTCTTTGGTTCAAGATGAACCCATGGACCAATCTGGTCGTTGCTCTCAAAGAATGCCGTTGCACCCGTCTTGCGGTTATAGCCAATCATCTGGACCGATCCAAGAATATGGTCGACATCAAGACTTGAGTTTCGGCTAAAGCTCACCCAGACAACATCGGGGAGCGGTTTGCCAGCGGCATCCCGTCCTTCATACCGCTGCAGCGTGGAACCCGAGACTGTGTTTTTCCCAAGGCGACTTGGGTTGTCGAGACGCTGCCCGAGATTTCCATAGGACCGCTGTCCATTCACAAAAAGAGGAATCTCAACAGACTGAGCCAGGTCGATTTTCGGCGGCACACCCAGCTCCGGCTCGATCAGCTTCACATACTCGGTTGCGGTACGCGGGAAATCCCATTTGACATTGGATGCCGATGCTTTCGAATCTCCACTCCCCTTCTTCGGGAAATCGTCTTTCCCTTGTGCTCCATGGCCACCCGGGAGAACATCACTGGACATTCCAGCAAATGTGATGATCATCGGCAGCGCAGTCACCGCTAGAACAATCCGAGCATGGAGTGTGAATATCATGGATGCAACATACCATCGATTAGCCTGTGGGTAACCGTTACAAGGGTGCCCCTACAGGGCCTTGTCTTGAGTCCGGAATGCAAAGGCAAATCGGACACAGGACTTCACACCTGTCAGAATTGCTGTGTTCCTACCATATGTGGCAGGCGCGTTGATGCTTTAGCCTGTGGAGACGTCTGTTTTATTGCCAAATCACAAAAATTTACTATTGTTTTCTGGCTATCGAAGACGTCAACATCCGTTCAGACAAGTAGACTAAAGGTCAAATGCGTCCCGTTCTGCACCTTCTAGGCCAGTGTGAAGTCACATTGGATGGTGTACCTGTACCATTCCAACTCACACGTAAGCATTGGTATGTCCTCGGCCTCGTCGCGACAGCCCACAACTACCTCATCAATCGTAAAGAGCTCACCGATACCGTGTGGCCACTGAGCGATGAGAAGAGCCGAAGCGTTCTCCTGCATAACTGGCGCCGCTCCCTCGTCACCGCAACAGCAAACATCCTTCCT
>CAIWTR010000027.1 GCA_903915615.1 uncultured Armatimonadota bacterium | reverse complement strand
GCATACTGGTCATCGATGGCAAGCGTGCAGCACAGATAAACATTCCAGCGGGTTCGGCGGTGACGCTTACCTGGCGCTAGGTAGGCTCGACATCACAACGTCCTAAAGACGAGTGCAGAAGATGTGTCGGGCGCGCGGAATCTATTTCGACGTAGTCACTCGTCGCAGCGGGACGCCGCCACGCGGGGCGAGGGTGATGTTTCGGCGTTCAAGGAGCGGCCGCGCGGTGTCCAGCAGACTGTACGTTCCCGTGCGCAGCCACTCGGCGAGCACGAGCTTGGCTTCATATAGCGCGAATGCGGCACCGATGCAGCGCCTGGCTCCTCCACCAAATGGCGCGTACTCGAATGGCGAGAATGTCTTTCCAAGGAAGCGTTCGGGGCTAAACTCGGTTGGATTTGGATAGATGACAGGGTTTTGGTGCAGAAGCATCACCGAGACGCCAATCGCACTCCCATTTGGCAGCAACCAGCCACCCAGCTCAAAATCCTGTTCAAGGATGCGTGGAACAAGCGGCACGATGGGGTGAATACGTAAGGTTTCATCCACCAATGCGGAGAGGAAAGGCAGCTTTGCGATTTCATCCGTGGATGCCGATGCCCCGGCGGCAGCCAGCTCAGCATTCAGCCTCTCGAGCAGCTCGGGCTTTGCGTGCAGCCAGTACATCGCCCATGCAAGGGTAATCGCCGTCGTCTCGTGGCCGGCGAACAGCAGCGTGATGAGCTCATCCACGATGTCATCATCGGGCATCGGGGAGCCATCCTCGTAACGTGCATCCAACAGAAGGCTGAGGATGTCTGCACCCCGGGTTGTTGATGTACGCTTTGCTTCAATCGTTCTGTGCAAAAGCCTGCGGGCATTTGCATCGGCTTTCAGGAAGTGATCCCAAGGTCCGATCCCGAGCATCGGGCGACGGAGGGCCGGAAAGAACATCAGCCACGGCGTGGATGCTTCGAGTTTTGCAGTAATCGCATCGCGCACTTCGGCGACTTGATGGGCATCATCAACGCCGAAGACGGCCCGGATAATGATGTCCAATGTGACATCCTGCGCCAGTGTAAGGGCTGAAAATGCAGCTCCATTTGTGATTCGGCTTAGATGTGTGCGTGCGGCATCCTGGATGATTGCTCCGTAGATTCGCATCCGGTCGCCGTGGAGGGGCGGCATCAGGAGGCGGCGTTCCTCTTTATGACGGTCACCGGAGAGGACGATCAGGGATGCATCTCCAAGAAATGGAGAAAGTACACCGTTTCCAAATGCGCTAAAGGTCTTTGGATTTGCGCTGAAGATTGCTCGTGCGCCGGCGGGTGTTCCGGTCAAGGTGATGCTTTGGCCGGGGCTCCAGACAGTGAATGGATCGCCGACCCGATCGCGGGTTTCGGAGAGAAGCTGCCCGGGGTTGTTGAAGAGCTTATCGAGCTCGAGAGGGTTGAACTTCCATCCAGCGGGGGTCCCGCGGCGTAGCGTTTCCATACGGGGATGCTATCAGAGTCAAAAAGCAGGCGATTTTGGTGGCATGTGGTGAAAATGTTTAGTTTCACAAAATGTGAACATCACTCACTTTTGCGGAACCCACACAATTCACCCTCGTGTCAACCGCACAGCAAGCCGAATATTTCCATCTACGAACGCGGAATCTGGAAAACAGAAAAGAAACCGCAACATTTCACAAAATGTGAACATCACATTCTGTGGTACGTATACGTACTAGTTTTTGGAGGACATTGGTTGATGAAGTCAAATCGCACCATCTTGCTGGCAACAGCACTCGTTAGCCTGCTTGGCACCGCCGCAGTGGCAAAGCCACCATTCGCAGAAAAGGAAGGCGTCAGCTGCAAGTATTGCCATTCGCAACCACCGATGCGCAACTACCGCGGTAACTTCTACCACGACAACAACCTGAGCTTTGCTGGCTTCGATGATGCCGCTGAAGCAAAGAAGGCTGGCGTTGAGGTTGGACCTGAAGCATCCAGCAAGCCAAAGTCCTGGACCGCTCCTGAAGCGCCAGCAGAACCAGCAAAGCCTGCTGCTCCTGCGAAGCCAGTGAAGAAGGCTCCTGCAAAGCCAGCTAAAAAGGCTCCTGCTAAGCCGGTCAAAAAGGGCAGCAAGGGTTAATCCCTAGCCTCACGCTATAACTTGAACCGGCCAGTTTCCCCTTAGGAAGCTGGCCGGTTTTTGTTTGTGCCCAAGAACTTCTCAACCATTCTCAGTGAAACTTATGAAACATTAAGCACTGAAATCAACGTAGTTTAAGGTGACACTATGATTGGAGCGGAATTGGATGATGAAACACACACTTAGACTTTATGGCGGACTTGCAGTGGTGCTAGCGGCGATATCGATGCCCGCATCGGCGAAGCCACCCTTTGCCGAGAAGGAAGGCGTGGCCTGTACCTATTGCCACATTCAAGCTCCGAAGCGTAACTACCGTGGGGATTACTACAAATCACATCAGCTTTCGTTTGCAGGCTTCGTGGATGCCGCTGAAGCCAAAAAAGCCGGCGTTGCTGTCGGTCCCGGCGCTGGCTCAAAGCCGAATTCGCTGACAACAGCGAAGCAGTCCCCACGCATTGCGATACTCATGAAGAAGGCTCAGGATGCGGAAGGTGCTGCGCGAAGCGCCCCACGGGATGCCAAGCTGCGCATCGCATTTGCTGCGGCGCTGACCAAACTCGGGGATGCTCAGCTGGCGGATACATCCGTGGCGCTGGCAACACGCATCGATAATGCAAGCCAAAGCTACACAAAAGCAGGCCATATCGATGGAAAAAACGCAGCTGCGAAAGCTGGTCTCGAGAGAATTAAAGCACGTCAGGCAAAGCTTGATACCTCGAAGAAGAGCGGCAAGCACATCGAGAATGACGATGATGATGATCACAAGGCAGGCGACGGTAAACGCAAAGGCCGCGGCCGCGGTGGTGATGACGACTAGGTAAGCACTGTCAAAGACTGTTGGGGATGCAGGCACTGGAAAGCGACTGTCTGTATCACCAACAGTACGGAAGAACTTATCGCCCGGGCTTGCCCGGCCCCACCGGCCTTGAGCGTGGCTTGCAGACACCGCATGTCCCCCGCCCTACAGAGCAGTGCAGACAATGCTCACACGTCTTACAAGCCCGGCAGTTGGCTTTCCCGTAACAGGTCGCCATATGCGCCTTCGCATGGTCGGGCTTGACCGGCTGCTGCATCATCCACAAAAGACTGAGAATCGTAACCATTGGGTGATTCCATCATAAATGAAGCTGGCCTTCCAGGCGTGGTAAAACCTCCGGCATGCCTGTCTCCCCTGAAACAAACATCGCCACACGGGACACGTTTCTTACGACCGTCGATGGCAAATTTACCGTGCTGGTCACCGAAATCGATGCCACAATCCGTGCCATCAGCGCTGATCTCGAAGGCTATATTAGCTACAAAATGCTGATGTACAGAGTTGGGCAGAAACGCAGCGACTGGCTTATTGCTATCGATGCCCG
>CAIWTR010000026.1 GCA_903915615.1 uncultured Armatimonadota bacterium | reverse complement strand
GCGACGTTGATTGAGTCGAGGTCAGTGATTCGGTCGACTGCCGACAACCGGTGTAGGTTGCCGTAGTACAAGGCAGTCGTCGTTGCGACGACCACGAGGGGAACGATAATCATTACCACCAGAGGACGACGCCATCTTGGGTAGTTACTTAATTTCATTCGCCTATAAAGGGAACGGAGCGAGTGGGATTCGAACCCACGAGACGGTTACCCGCCTACACGATTTCCAATCGTGCTCCTTCGACCAACTCGGACATCACTCCACGAAGAGAGACTATATCACGCGAAATTGGCCCCTTCCACAAGGTAAACTTGGGTATGACAAAGTCACTGACATATTCCTTTGCTGTGTTGGCAGCATTCGTTACGTTTGGATGTGCACAAGATGGCCCTGGCAAGAAGGCTGCTCCAGAAGCTGAAACAAAGGCGCCTGAAGCTACCGCGCCTGCTGCTGTGGCTGGAACTCCACAGGCACCAGCGGGTGATGGCGATGCATACGCGCCGTTGTCTCCAACTCCAGAGATGGACAAAGCCATCGCCGATGCGAAGGCATCCGGTGACAAGAAGAAACTGGCAGCTGCCTATGCGGTTCGTGGCGATTATCGGACCAACGAGGATGCGAAAGCTGGTCAGCGTGTGAAGTACCGTGCGGCGCTTTCGGACTACCGGAATGCCATCAAGGCCGATAAGGGCAACGAGCAAGCCACGGCAGGTAAGACGCAGATCGAGCAAATCTACACGATGATGGGGCGTCCGATCCCTAGTGTTGCAGAATGCGACAAGGTCAGCGAGACAGGTACCTACAAGCCTTAATCTTGGTGACTACCCGTGAGAGTCACGGACATAGTTGACGTTAGGTGTTCGTAAGAAGCCTAACGTCACTGGTCTGTCTGGGATTAGGTGGCTGCTTACGATCTTCAGAACCATAAATCGCGGGCAACCAATCGACGAGGGCAGTGCTTAGTTGGGTGATATTCGTCCCAGATAATCGTCCCTAAGCAAGTCCTGCCAAGTGCCATCAGCTGCATAAAATCGGACATTTTGTCCGGAATCCAACGACACCGCACGGGTCCGCCGAATCTCCGCTTGTCTGTCTGTTGCCTCGATGTATTCCATCAGAACCTTCTCGGCGGCATCCAGATCTTCGAAAAACAGCACCCAAATCGAGTTGTCATCGGCTTGATGGACCACATATTCACCTTCGAGATGTTCATCCCGTGAGCGATCAATGCCACCGCCCCATGTAAACAGCGCATAGGGTTCAGCGGGGAGCTCGCGGTCGGAGCCGAGCTCAGGGAGGCGCGTAAAGGATGTCGGGTGAACCTCCCCGGATTCATCCCAGAAAAGTCCACCTGCGTAGCGCTCCACGAGTGAAACTCGTTGAACTTCCACACACGTGAGAGATTCACCATGTGCAAATTGGGCCTCAACCTCTGTTTTTAGGCTGTCGGCTATCGACATCGTTTCGCACATCAAAACGACTTCTTGTTCAAAACTTCCGATGGTCACTGGGCTTTCCCAAGGAAATTGGAAAACCACTACCGTTTCAGGTAGGTCCCACGGTGACATCGGTTCGTCGGGCAATTCATCCTGCATACTAAGCAATCAAATCCGAAATAACATTGCCATGGACATCTGTCAAACGGAAGTCCCGGCCAGCATAGCGATACGTGAGCTGCGTATGGTCAAACCCAAGCAGCCGCATCACTGTCGCATGGAAGTCATGAACATGCACGGGCTTTTCGACTGCCTTGAAGCCAAATTCATCGGTTGCTCCATAAACAGTGCCCTTTTTCACTCCTCCACCAGCCATCCAATACGTAAATCCCCAGTGGTTATGATCACGGCCGTTCATCTTTCCAGCGTTGGCACCCGGGGTCGGAAGCTCTACGGCGGGCGTCCGGCCAAACTCACCGCCCCAAATGACAAGCGTCTCCTCAAGCATCCCACGATCCTTCAAGTCCTGCAGAAGCGCGCTAATACCGCGGTCGGCCTCTCCGCAGAGACGGCGCATCCCAGCTTCAAGGTCATCGTGAAGGTCCCAAGGCTGACCCTCACCTGTGTAAATCTGGACGAAGCGCACGCCGCGTTCTGCAAGCCGCCGACCTATCAAACAAGCGCGCGCAAAATTTCCCTTGCCATAACGCTCACGTGTGGCTTCAGACTCATTGTCCGTATCGAACGCATCGGATGCCTCAGTCTGCATCCGAAAGCCTAGTTCAAAGCTCTGAATACGTGACTCGAGCTGTTGGTCAAACCCTCTTGATGATGAGTGATTCTTATTGAGCGAACGGAGGACATCGAGCTGTTCCCTTTGTTGGCTAGGGGTTGTGTTGCGATTCCTGATATGTTCGACGATCTTCTCGATTTCTCGATGATTCGGGTCGATGTACGTACCCGCAAAGATTCCTGGAAGGAAGCCTGCTTGCCAGTTCTGCGTTTCCTGAATCGGGTAACCACCTGGACACATCGCGATAAATCCAGGAAGGTTTTGGTTTTCGGTGCCTAGTCCATACAGCGTCCAGCTCCCAAAGCTCGGGCGAACCTGACGCGCCTCGCCGCAGTTCATTAGTAACAGAGATGGCTCGTGATTCGGAACATCCGCGTGCATTGACCGAATAACACACATCTCATCTGCAAACTGGGCCGTCTTTTCGAAGAGCTCACTGACTTCAAGTCCAGATTGTCCGAAGCGTTTGAACTTGAACGGGGATGCCAAACCAACGCCAGTTTTACGCTCGGTAGCCAGATTTGCGATAGGGAGCGTCTTACCCGCATATGCCGTTAACTGAGGCTTTGGGTCCCAGGTGTCAACATGGCTTGGTCCACCATTCATGAACAGGAAGATGACGCGCTTTGCCTTGGCTGGAAGTGGGGGAGCTTTGGCGATGAGCGGATTACCAGAGCGCTGAGGTGATGGCGCTGGCTGAAGCTTTTTTACAGCCTTTCGAGCTTCCTGTGCATTGGCCTCTTGGGCAAGAATCGATGCCAGTGACATCCCCGCAAAGCCATTTCCCATGCGGCTGAGCAAATCACGCCTCGATAGAAAGACATCTGCGAAATCTTGCTGATGATTGTATTTGGAATTTTTGTTCATAAGAGTTTCAGGAATTCATCAGTCGATCGTTACAAACTCGTTCGACATCATTAATGCGTGCACAAACTGCTCTAAACGGGTCAGTGGCTTCGGTCCTGGAATGTCAGAAAAGGCCTCGGATGTCAGCCAACTTCGCTTCTGTCCCTTCGGTAGACCCGTATCCATCAATTTGAGGGATGGTGCCCACGCATAGCCATCAAAGTCCGGGGATGCACCACAGTCAACGACGAAGTCAAGCTGCTCTCCTTTTGTAAGGAGGATGTCATCCAGCTTTGGCGTTACAGCGTTGTTATAAACTGTCCACTGGCCGAGTGTGCCCTTTTTCGAGGAGACGATCCGTGCTACGATTCCATCCCCTTGGGCATTCCCATGGGAAATCGCTCCGGCGATTCGGTAGGTTCCGGTCATCGGGGCAATGAAGCGCCGGATGCTCATCACATCCTTTGAACCCGGGTGCCCACCATCCTTTGTGAGCAGTACCCAGCCAAGGTCTTTGTCGGGGATAACGGTTCCCGCTTGGTATGTACCATTCACGAATGTTGTCAGCTTTTTGAAATCTGTCACACGGTCAAGTGTCTGACTGATCGAACCATAGCCCATCACCCATGGACCAATTGATAGTCCATCGGATGCACCTTCAGGTTTGGCAAGATAGGCAACCCCAAGTTGTAGCTCAGCTGGGGATGCATCCCTTCCAAGAACACTACGGAACGCAGCACTGATTGCTTTTGTCCCAGTCGTTGCACCACTCTGCTCAACGGCCTTTGCAATGTCACGGGCCTGGTCCGTCACGAGGGGACTATTCATCATGAACAACGCCTGCTGGGGCACGGTTGTCACAAAACGCATTGGGCTGGATGCATCTGGACTGGCAAAGTCAAGTGTCTTGAACGTCAATGGCAAGTTCTGTCGCTCAATAAAACCATAAACAGCGCGTCTGGCGGTGTAGCCCTTTTCCCAGAGTTCTTCGCTTTTGCCACCAACACGTGCCGTCGCGAGCTTGCTGGATGAAAAGAGAAGCGCATCGCGGAGCTGTTCCATATCGTAGCGGCGACGATTCTGATGACTAAAGGTCCGATTCTCGGGGTCCTTAATGGCCACATCAGGTGAAATATCACTCGAACCCATAAATGCCCGGCTCAGGAGCATCCGCTTCATCAACTTCTTGGTCGACCAGCCATCCGAGTGCATGAATGTATACGCAAGATAGTCAAGCAGCGGTCCGTTGGTCGGTTTTTCGCCCTGTTTACCGAAGTCACTCGGTGTTCGAACGATTCCCTTGCCAAAGAGGTTCATCCAAAGTCGGTTTACGTAGACACGGGCTGTCAGGGGATTGTTGACATCGGCGATGGACTTTGCCAGATCAAGCCGTCCGGAGGAATCCTTCCATTCGGGGCGTTGCTCGCCGGCGATGCACTGAAGGAACTGGCGTGGGGCTGGTTCACCGGCGATGCCAGGATTACCGCGTTTGTGGACATTGACGGTGATTGGGGATGCTTTGTCCGTCATCGCCATCGCGAATTCAGGGGATGCTGGAGTGGACTTCTCCATGCTCGCAATCTCGGAAATCAATCGCTCGTAGTTGGCCATTTCCTCTGGCTCAAAGGATTGCATCATTGTCCGAAGGCGTTCTGGAGTTGGAAGGTCATCAAGTCTCGTCATTTGAAGAGCTTCCTTCACCTTAGGCGACAGCTTGTCGGGGCTGGACGCTACCACTCCGCGTAATCTTGTAATAGCTCGCCTGATGGACGTATCGCGATCACCTTTCAGGGAAGAAAGCTTGGCGTTATAGGCATTCCAAGGATCGCTCACAGACTTTTCAGAAATCGGTAGGCTTGCTTCCTGTGACGATGCAAAGATGGAGTAGAGCGAATAGTAATCCCGCGTTGGTATTGGATCGAACTTATGGTCATGGCAGCGTGCACACTGAACTGTGAGGCCTAGGAATCCACGGGTAACAACATCAATTCGGTCACCGATGATGTCGTTTTCCGCATTTAGAAATCGACGTCCGATGGTAAGGAAGCCCATCGCAGCGAGCGGGCGTTTGTCATCCGCGACTACTTTGTCTGCGGCGAGCTGCTGTATGACGAACTGATCGTAGGAAAGGTCTGTATTGAATGCGTTGATTAGCCAGTCGCGGTATGTGTAGGCATTCGGATAGTTGCGGTCCTCAACAAACACATAGCCTTTTGTGTCGGCATAGCGCGCGATGTCCATCCACTGTCTGGCCATCCGCTCGCCGAAAGCTGGGGATGCCAAGAGCGCATCGACCAAATCACTATAGGCTTTAGGGGACTTGTTCTGTACAAACGCTTTGACCTGTGCATATGTCGGAGGTAGACCGGTTACGGTCATGCTCGCACGCTTGATGAGGGTAGCACGGTCTACGATCGGGGATGGCTTTATGCCTTTTTTCGTAAAGTCAGAGGCAATCAGGGCATCTATGGGGCTATTCCAGCCAATCGGCACGCCGGTCGGAATCGCGGGAAGTTTTACTGGCTTGAGCGACCAAAGGTTGCCATCGATGGACGGTTTTCCAACGGGCCAAATCGCACCACTTTTCTGCCAGGCAATCAATGCCTTGAGCTTGTCTGCCTTGAGCGGTGCAGCACCTTGAGGCATCCGGTTTCCACCGATGCCTTGGATACGGTTTATGATCGATGTTGCTTGTTCGGCTGTTACGGCTTTGTCAAGTCGAAGTCCACCGCCGGCATTTCCATCCATGTGGCACGTGACACAGGATTCGGCAAAGACCGGTCGGACACTGTTCTCAAAGAAAGTGACTTTGTCCGGATCAAGCGCAACGGTTGGCGCCTGCGACCAGCTGCCAGTGGACGCAGCAAGCCCGACAATGAGCGCGAGCATCGATGCTAGAACAAGACGACTTTTCAAGCGTAACATACACCTTTATAGCCCAACGATACCGCTGATGCACCTGACAAAAAAAGACCGCACCCGAAGGTGCGGTCATGTGTACGTCTACGGGTTACTTTCCGAGCCACTTCTTGATTCGGTATACCGTTGTGTCACGGTTGAGTTCCGCGATCGCTCGGGTTAAAGGAATCTCTTTCGGGCAGACCTGAACACAGTTTTGTGCATTTCCACAACTCGCAATTCCATCCGAGTCGGAAATCGCTTCAAGCCGCTCGTCTTTGTTCATTGCACCTGTTGGGTGCGAGTTGAATAGACGAACCTGACCAATCGCTGCGGGGCCGATGAAGTTTGACTTCATCGACACCTGTGGACAGGCTTCAAGACAGGAGCCACAGGACATACACCGGGCGAAGTCATAGGCGAGCTCTTGCTCCTTTTGACTCATCCGGGGGCCAGGTCCCAAATCGTAGGTTCCATCAATAGGAATCCACGCTTGGATTTTCTTAAGATTCTCGAACATCTTCGAGCGGTCCACGACGAGGTCACGAACACACGGGAACTTGCTCATCGGGGCAAGATAAAGCTTCCGACGTGTACCATTCGTACCACCGGTTGCAACCTTGTCAACAAGAGATGAGCATGCTTGGCGGACACGTCCATTCACACGGACGGTACAGCTTCCACAAACCTCTTCAAGACACGCCTGATCCCAAGCGACCGGGGCGACTTTTTGTCCCTTGCTGTTGACTGGGTTCAGCTGTATTTCCATCAGCACACTGATGACATTCATTCTCAGCTTATAAGGCACGAGAAATGTTTCCTCATAAGGAGCTGATGTGGCATCGGCCTGGCGTAATACTGTTACTTCAATAACGTCATCCACAGTTGACATTTCTTACTCCTTGGATCCTGCCGGCTTTGTGCTACCGGATGTATAGACGCGGGCGCGTGACGCCACTTGAGAAAGGTCGACGGCCTCGTAGCCAATCTTCGGGTCGCGAGGATTGTTTGGATCGAAGGTGCCAACCGTCGTCTTCTGGAAGCGCTCATCATCGCGATTTGGGAACTCAGGCTTGTAGTGTGCTCCACGGCTTTCATCACGGAGGAGTGCACCCTTAGTGATGACTCTCGCAAGCGTTAGCATGTTGCCAAGCTGTCGGGTAAACGGCAGCGTTTGATTCGTCCATCCGGAAGAATCGCTAACCGTTACCTTTGCGTAGCGGTCCTGAAGACCATCGATAATGCCGATCGTCTGCTCCAGCTTTGCATTGTCACGGACTACCGTGACGTTTTCAGTCATCACTTTACCGAGCTCACGCCAGATCTGGAATGGGTTTTCGCCGCCATCCATGGTCCGAAGTGTTTCAAACTCAGCTGTCCTTGATGTCAACGCTGCAGCAAAGGCTGGATTGGACTTTTCGCTGCGAACTTCTTGACCATCCGCATACTTGCAGACCGCCGGTCCAGCAATCGCGCCACTTGTAAGACAAGAGAGCAGTGAGTTAGCGCCAAGGCGGTTTGCACCGTGGTACTGGTAATCACATTCTCCAACGGCAAACAGTCCTGGGATGTTCGTCATGTGGTAAGGAACGTTTTCCGGATCAAGTCCGTTGTTTACCCAGATGCCGCCCATTGAGTAATGGACCGCTGGGAAAATACGCATCGGGACATCACGTGGGTCATCACCGACAAACTTCTCGTAAATCTCGAGGACACCACGGAGCTTGAGGTCAAGTTGCCTTCGATCGATGTGGGTTACATCGAGATAGACCTGATTCTCTCCGAAGACACCCATGCGTTGATTGACACAAAGGTCGAAGATCTCGCGGGTAGCGATGTCGCGTGGGACGAGGTTTCCGTACTTCGGATACTTTTCTTCCAGGAAGTAGAAGCGCTCATTTTCAGGAATGTCCTGACCTTGGCGTTTATCATCAGCCTTCTTTGGAACCCAGACACGACCACCTTCACCACGAACAGATTCTGAAATCAGGCGGAGTTTGTCATCACCAGGCACTGCTGTCGGGTGAACCTGGACAAACTCACCATTTGCATAGTGTGCGCCTTGTTTGAAGACAGCACCCGCTGCGGTGCCGGTGTTGATGGTCGAGTTGGTTGACTTACCCCAGACAATTCCAGGCCCGCCAGTCGCAAGGACAACGGCATCGCCTGCAAACGACTCGATTTGCATCGAGTGGAGATCCTGCGCAACGATTCCAAGGCAGCGTCCATCTTCAGCATCGCCTTCACGAACGATACCAAGAAACTCCCAGAACTCGAACTTGCGAATCTTACCGGCAACTTCCCAGCGGCGAACTTGTTCATCGAGTGCGTAGAGGAGCTGTTGTCCGGTTGTCGCGCCTGCGTAGGCCGTGCGGTGATGCAACGTTCCACCAAAGCGGCGGAAGTCAAGCAAGCCTTCAGGTGTTCGGTTGAACATCACTCCCATCCGGTCAAGAAGATTAATGATGCCTGGTGCAGCATCACACATCGTCTTGATGAGCGTCTGGTTTGCGAGGAAGTCACCGCCATAGCAGGTGTCATCAAGGTGGATGGCCGGAGAGTCACCCTCACCCTTGGTGTTCACTGCACCGTTGATGCCACCCTGTGCGCAGACCGAGTGGGATCGTTTCACTGGGACAAGCGAAAACATATCCACCGTTCCACCGGCTTCGGCAATCTTTACTGCGGTCATCAGACCTGCCAAGCCGCCACCGACGACAATTGCGTGTGTTTTTGTAGGAGCTGCCATGATTAGTCCTTATCTCCCTTTGCCTGGTCCGGTTGAGGCGCTGTAGGTTGCGCTTGCTCTTCCATCCGACCATTTAAGTTGACAAGGGTCCTTACGAAGTCTTCGCGGTCCTTGTACTTGGCGGCATCGACTTGACCCTTGGATGCGAAATTAACCGCGATGAGGATGCCAAGAAGCGCCATGCCTCCGCCAAGCGTCCAACCGATAGCCGCGGATGCCTTTTGAGCGCCGGCGCCGATTGCGAGTCCCCAGCGGATTGAAAAGTTGAACAAGCCGTTGCCTAAGTGCAGACAAGCAGACGTGATTCCAATGATGTAGAAGATGAGATATGGCACATTTGCGAAGCGCCACGCCATGGCTCTATAGCTGATGGATTGGAATCCAAGCTCTTTACTGCCAACCCCACCAACGGCTTCGTAGTAGTACTTAAGCGCGGTGGTGTCGTACACATGATACGCAAGGTAAACAATCGCGATAACGCCCGTCCAGCGTTGCATCACGTAGAGCCAGTTCCGCTCATACCCGTAGTGTGCAACATTACCGCCAGGTCCTGGCATTTCTGCGATAATCATCATTCCATAAATCGCATGGAAGAGGATTGGGAGGAAGATGACGCCAGCCTCAAGCAGGAGGATAAAAGGTGCATATCCGATCGCTCTGACCGCAGTATCAAACTCAACTGCTCCACGCAAGCTGTACGCATTGGCCGTGAAGTGGAATATGAGGAACATGCCAATCGGTAGTACGCCCGTCAAGCTATGAAGCTTGTGCAGCAGATAGGAATCCTTGAATAGGCGCTTGCTTCCAGGCTGCCCCTTTGAGATTTCGCTTGTAGCCATAAACTCTCCTTATTGTCACGACACGCCGTCGCGTGCACCAAGACACAACACCAATATAATACGAAAATTCACATACCTAAGTAAATAGCAATTTCTGAATATTGGTTATAAGTTGCACTTATGGAATTCGGGCTTATGGATGTTAAAGACTGCGCGATTCTGTGTGGTCTGCGTAGATTCGGTAGTGTTTCACAGGTCGCGGGTCACATCGGAGTGTCGCAGCCTGCGATCAGTCAGCGCATCACTGCACTCGAAACACGCTTGGGGTT
>CAIWTR010000025.1 GCA_903915615.1 uncultured Armatimonadota bacterium | reverse complement strand
GGCGCAGTACGAGCTGGCATTCCAGATGCAGGCAAGCGTCCCGGACCTCATGGACCTCTCCAAAGAATCCAAGGAAACGCTTGAGCTGTACGGGTGTACTCCTGGGGATGGAAGCTTTGCGAGCAACTGTCTCCTCGCACGGCGCCTCGCGGAAAAGGGCGTTCGCTTCATCCAGCTGTATCACAAGGACTGGGACCACCACGGCGGCATCAAGAATGAAATCGTGTTCAAGGGCGAGGAAATTGACCGTGCCTGTATGGCGCTGATCACGGACCTGAAGCGCCGCGGGATGTTTGATGACACGCTGATTGTGTGGGCGGGTGAATTTAGCCGTACCCCGATGTCACAGGGCGGCTCCGGGCGGGATCACCACAACAAGGCGATGTCGGTCTGGCTTGCAGGCGCCGGCATTAAGGGTGGGATGGTTTATGGCGCATCGGATGACCTCGGCTACGCAGCCGTCGAGAATATCACCACAGTGCATGACCTCCACGCAACGATGTTGCATCAGTTTGGCATCAGCCACGATGCGTTTAGCTTCAAGTTCCAAGGTCTGGATGCAAAGCTGACAGGCGTCGAAGGTGCCAAGGTTATCAAGCAGATTATTGCCTAATGTCGGCTGTCCGTTGATGCGTAATTGACGCGTGCGTGTGGCTTGCAGCGGAACGAATGCCGTGAGCCACACGTATCAATCATGCTACAATCGCCTCACCCGCGAGACAGTGACATCCCATGGAAAACGGCCCAGAAACTACATCCCAAGCACCCACGACCGCATCGTCAACCGATGAGGTAATGGTGTCGGATGCCTCGGCTGCTGAGACTGTGGCAAATGATGCGGCAGCCGTTGTTGTTGATGCTGAAACTCCTTTAGACGCAGCAGCTGATGCTGGTGTCTCGGGCACTGAGACGGTATTCAGTGATGACGAAACGGTTGATATCGTCGCTGAGCAAGCTGTTGAACCAGAAGCTGTAACTGACACGGAAGCGTCAGAGGTTCAGGAAGCCCCAGCCCCACAGCCAGTTCACATGTTCGACTTGGGGGATGATTTGGTTGTACATCCCGAAGCACCCGCATTTGATATGGCTGAGGAAACTGTCGAGCCGATGGTTTCCCACGAAGTTGCTGATGAGCCCGTTGTTGATGCCCAAAGTGATGACGTCGAAGCAGAAGCAACCATTGCCTTAGAAACCATCCAAGAACCGGTTTCGATTGCACCCGCCATAGATGCCGATGATGAAATTTTTGAGCAGGTGATGGGCTCAAGTCGCGTGGAAGACATCCCAGCTCCACGGCGCTCCAAACCCGGTAGTATCCCACTCCCTCCGCAGGTCACCGAGGAACAACTTCGCCGTCAGCGTAGCGCTGCACCAGCTCCGGCACCTGGGGACAGCAGAGGCCACAAGCATCCGCTGCCAGCAAGCCAGCGCGCTACTCAGCGTCCGGGACCAAGTGGGCAAACATCCCCAAGGCCATCGCAGCCCAGTGCTCCACAGGCCGT
>CAIWTR010000024.1 GCA_903915615.1 uncultured Armatimonadota bacterium | reverse complement strand
GTGAGTGAGCGGCCATCTATTTCAAAGCTAAGGACAAACTTTGCAAATGGGCTTTCAAAGTCGCGGCGAACCCAGCGGACACCATCCACGGAAAGCTCAGCAGCCTTGATCTTGGATTGGGTCTTTGCAGTGAAGGAAATCTCAAGTGGGAAAACACTTGGAGCAACAATCTCACCAGCAATCGGACGGAGAACACGGAGGTCAGCGGCAGTACCACGGACAATCGGTGCCTGCTGTGCCATCGCAGGAGCAGCTCCGACAACACCCAGCATGGTAAGTGCTGCGGCTGTAATCATTTGAGTCTTCATAGTGCGCATATCCTTATTCAAACTATTCAACATCGCTACCAGTATGAACGGCTATTCCGTTTTGCCCTTGAACAAAGCCACAATCGCCATGGCATGTCCGTGGCCAAGTTGAAAGTCCTCTTTCAACCAAGCGACAACTACGCCAGCCTTCACACCATCTTTGAGAACGCCATTTTCGAGAAAGCCTTTTGCTTTACCGAGTTCCTTGAAGTCCTCAGGGCTTTTGCCCGTCTTTGCCTGAATGTTGCTTATGTATGCTTGAAATGACATTTTGAATCCTTATTCATGAAGTATTGAACGCGTATCTACCCGTTCGTTCCTCCACACATATCAGCAAAATATCAACAGCGATACACCGAGCATTCCGAGCGTAACACGCGGGTTCTAATACTGTCAAATTTATGGTCGGCGAAATGTCCGCCAATGTTTATGTTTTGTATGCCCATGACAATCTCTTGGACACCCGCACATATTCGAGGATCATCCGTGGAAATCCTTTACCAGCATCCCCTATGTGATGGATTTCACCACCACCCCCTACCGTAGAATACGCCGTGAATGATTCCCTCGTGCTTCCTGACATCTCAGCAATCCGTTTCGCAGCCTTCGACATGGATGGCACTCTTCTTGGCCCAGACCATGACATGCACCCAGACAACATCGCGGCACTGCACAACCTACGAGACAACGGAATCCACGTTCTCCTCGCCAGCGGCCGTAACCACGACAATATATCCAGCTGGTATCGCCGCCTTGCGCTAACCGGCCCAATCGTCAGTGGGAATGGAGCCCTGGTCAAAGACTTTGCTACCGGGAACATCATCCAGGAAGCCATCGTGGAACCAGCCACCGCATTAGATGTCCTCGCCCTTGGCAGACAGATTGGGATCACACAGGTTGTCGACCACACGGATGGCCGCGCTGTTGTCGAACATCAATCCTACTGGGGTGACATTGTCGGTGAACGCTGCGGGGCAGCCCTTGGCATCGTCGACAACATCGATGACCTCTGCGCAGCAGGGCCACGCAAGCTCCTCTGGGTCGATGATGGCGAGACCATTGCCTACTGGGAAAGTGAGCTCCGCCGCTTGCTCGATGGAAAAGCACATATCTGTGTCAGTGGCGCCGAGTATCTGGAAATTTTGCCAGTCGCGACGCACAAGGGAACAGGTGTGATGGCAGCCGCAGACTTCCTCGGCTTTAGAGCACAAGAAACACTCTCCGCGGGAGACAGCGACAACGATGCGGAAATGCTTGCGTGGGCCAAGTTTGGCCTCGCGATGCCACATGCAACACAAAAGGCCAAAGCCGCGGCATGGCATACACTCCCAAGCGGCCCACCGGAGACACTGATTGCCAGATTTGTGGAATCCCTGTTCGGGTAACGCTGGACTATCTTTAATTACTACAGTGATAGCGATTGAAACGGACCAGTTCCATCGGGCGTAGCTGCGCTGCCACTAAAGGCGCCGGGTCATCGATTCGCTCGATTGCCTCCGAAAGCCAACCACAAACAATCTGCAAGCGCTCCAGCGTGTCCGT
>CAIWTR010000023.1 GCA_903915615.1 uncultured Armatimonadota bacterium | reverse complement strand
GAGAGGACGGTTGCGTGGGTTTGGAAGTCGCAGTGAATGCCAGCGGAATCGCGGCTGAGTCCCCAGACGCTTTCGGGGACACGACCTTTTGCGATGTTCGGGAGGCGGGTAAACGGTTCGGCGGCGGGCCAGCCCTGACCACCCATCGTGAGTGTCTGGGCATCGACCCATGCGAGTGCGCGTTGCATCAGTTACTACTTCTCCAGCTGCAGGATATGAAAGCCGCTCTTACCCGGGCAGAGGATGACATCTCCGAGGCCACTGACAGTCGAGACGGTGAGGTGAAGCCCGGTCCCGACCTTGCCGCCAGATGACAGCTCGGTCTTCATCCACTTAGCTGCCTTGCGGTCAAAGCGATAGGTAAAGACGCCGAGAGGCTCATCAAATCCCGGGTCGTGGTCATGCGCGAGGTAGCGCTTGCCTGTCAGGATAACGGGTTCTTTTGCTCCGGGCAGACGCACAAGGTGGACTGCGTGTGCCTGCGACCAAGTGTTATCAATCGTATGTTGCTTCCACGTGTCTTTTGCGGTTTGTTCCAGCCAGTACATCCCGTAGTTGTGACCGCTTCCAAAGACGATGTCTTGGTCGCCATCCCCATCGACATCGTAGACCGGCATCCCAATCGAGCAGTCTCCTGGGTTGCAGTTAAAGCTCCCGTGCCATGTCCACGCGGCGGACTTTTCTTTGGGCTGCTCCCACCATCCACGACTGGTGATGATATCGGTGCGGCTGTCTTTATTGACATCCCCCCAGCCGATTCCGTGGCCGGCGCCATCTTTGCCGATGTTATGTTCTACCCACTGAAAACCGGGAGCCGTCTTAGTGCGTAACAGCTCGTAAAACACGACTTTCTGGGCAACATTTGGGAGGATACAGATGCTCTTTTTCCCGTAGATGGGAGCGAGTGCTGCGGTTTCGCTGTTGCCAGGCTTCGCGATGACGGTGCGTGGCCAGATGCTGCCATTCCCGCCCGTGTTCTTGTACCAGCTGACTTCTTCGCGTGCCCACTCGGCACTCACGAGGTCCATCTTGCCATCGTTATCGACATCCACGGGGAGGTCTGCAAAGTCATCCCGGTAGCCGCTCGCGCCCGGGCCCTTGCCCCATGTACCAATTTCACGGAATTTGCGTGGGGCAAACCCAGGGTTGCGATACCAGGTGTCACCTGAAACGAGGTCGAGAGTGCCATCATTGTCGACATCGATTGCCGCTGCTGCCTCACAGTCATTATCGCGTCCGATGGCGAGCGCGTTCACGGTGATGAGTGGCTTTTCGGTGGCTGGTGCGACCTTCGGGGCTTGCTTGCTGGCGATAGATGTGAGTCCCATGGCAGCGGCAGCGGTGATGAGGGAAATGCGTAGCGAGCTCATGTCATCTGGTTCGACACGCAGGAGGGAATACCCTAGTGAGTAAACCCGCAAAAACTTGATGGATGCGGGCTAAACCGGTTCTGCGGCGAGTGGGCCGGCAACGGTAATCCAGTGGCGGACTTCGTAGCGCTCGACGAGGCCGTTTGTGACATAAGGGTCGGACGTTGCAAATGCTTCAGCTGTGGATTTGTCGATGCTAAGAAAGAGCAGCAAACCGGTGTCGAAGGGGTCGGTGAGGGCGCCGCCGAGGATGAGGTCTCCGGCATCCGATGCCTTTGCGGCAAGTGCGAAATGCATGGGACGAAATTCTGCACGGCGTTCGATGTAATCCGGGGCGTAGTGGTAGATGAGCAGAAAGTGTTTGCGCATGGCGTATCCTACCGTGCCACGAAATACGAGTTTCGGTTATAGTTAGCGGCATGATGTATGCGCTCGACACCATCTTTGGAATCACCTGGCACATGGATAAGTGCATAGACTTTTACGAGCGCATTTTGGGGATGTCGGCTGTTTCGAAGAGCCCTTATTGGACAGAATTTGCGCTTGAAAATGGGGTTCGGTTTGCATTGCATCCACCGGGGGATGATGCTCTTTGCACGGTAAATGGCGGCTGGATTTGCGCGCTCCGTGTGGCAGACCTGAGTGAGATCGAAGCCCGATTGCGTGAATGTGGAATCGATGTCAGTGGGCGTCACCAGATTCCGGGTGGTGAGGTGATTACGCTTTCGGATCCGGATGGCCGCCCGGTTCAGATCATGCAGCAGTTTTAGGTGCTAGTTACAAAGAACGCGTGATTTTCAAAAAGCAATCCCACCACGGAAACTCCACCCTTCTTCAAGTTAATACGGACAAACCTCTTAACGCGCCGCGTGGTGGGATGTTGAGCGGGAGTGCCGGGAGACGAAAGTGTTGTCTCTATGCGGTGGTTATGTCAGTGTGTACCGGCGACTTCGGCACGAGTGCGAGGCACCTACCACGCAAGCGATATTCGCATCGGCCGGCAATTCCATTCATCCAGCAAACATACCCAGCGCTGGCGGACACGGCGGTCCGCCCCCTAAACGAAGATTCCATCAATCTTCAAATCAATACCTACACACCTCTCAACGCGCCGCGTGGTGGAATGTTGAGCGGGTGGGCCGCTAGCCGGACTGTCCACTGATCAGATTTTGCAAGTCAGCACGCATTCGGCGGCTATCAGGGCGGGCACCATCCACGATGGCCAATTCCACAACGGCAAGTCGATTCCTAAAGATTTGCCATCGGG
>CAIWTR010000022.1 GCA_903915615.1 uncultured Armatimonadota bacterium | reverse complement strand
TTGAGGCGCGTATAAGCCATCTCGCGTATGCACAGGAAATCGCTGCCGCGATGCTGCAGCGTCAACAAGCAAGCGCCGTCGTCGCCGCGCGAACACTGATTGTCGAAGGAGCTGTTGGGATGGTCGAGCTAGCGCTGGATCGCCTGAATGAACGCGGCGTGGTAGCACTAACCGACACCCAAAAAGCGGACATGGTCAGCAACCTCCTGGTCGTGCTCTGCTCGGACCGACCGACGCAGCCCACGGTCAATGCTGGTTCATAGAGACTGACATTTATAAACTTGTGAGACAAACAAATGCCCGACTGGTTCGCACCAGCCGGGCATTTTTGTATCTAAAGCGCCGCGCTTAGAAGCGAAGACCAACGGTTGCGCTCAGGCCATTTGACAGGCTGGTCCCCGTGTACGTATAAGCCATTTCGGCAAAACGCCCTCGGTTGTCCATCCGCCCAACCATCGCTTTGCCACCAAAATTGGTAACGCCGGTTGTCGATGATGTCGACTGGGCCGTGGAAATCTCATCAAACGGCTTGTACTCAGTCCGGTAAACGCCAAGCCCGGCGCCATAGTAGTTGCGCCCGCCACTGTCATCCCCCATCAGCTTACGAACCGTGTACGTAATCCCCATCGCGTGGGCGCTATTCCCATGCTTTGTGTGCAGCTGAGTATCGACATCTATACCCGTCATCATGGATGTACCCGCGCTGTGATTCATAAAGTACGAAAACCCGCTGATCACATCCACGTTTTTCCAGTCCCGCATATTGTTATCAAGCGGCACACCAACACCCAAACGCACCGCAAATGCACCATGCGTGCTTTCAGCATTCACCGCAGGAGCCACAGCCAAGCCGATGCCGACGATGGCAACGATACCGACATAGTGGGAAACATTCATAGAAACCTCCTGATGCAAAGCATCCCTATAACGACTTGATTATCACGCTGATAACCGACATCCGATGTAGGTCTTCCGGCGGATTTGCAGTCCTCCAAGTGCACAGAAACATGCAACTTTTCAAGGTCATTCAGGACCCACTACGTTCGGCAAAACCATGAGTTTGTCAACCAGCGTTGGCATCGCTTGCCATCCACATCATCCGACCTGTAATGTACACACATCAGGAGCACCCGGATGTCAAACAAACTCGCACTTACCCCCCCGATGGGCTGGAATAGCTGGAATGCCTTCGAGCAGAAAATCGATGAAAAGCTGATTCGCGACACCGCGGATGCGATGGTCACATCCGGGATGCGGGATGCTGGCTACAACTACCTCGTCCTCGATGACGGCTGGTTGCAAAAAGAGCGCACATCCAAAGGCGAGCTGATCGGCGACCCTACCAAGTTCCCCAATGGGATGAAGGCGATTGGCGACTACATCCACTCCAAAGGCCTCAAGTTTGGCATTTATGAAGACCGCGGCATCAAGACCTGCCAAGGGCTCGCCGGTAGCTACAAGCACGAAGCCGTCGACATTAACACGTTTGCCAGCTGGGGCGTAGATTACCTCAAGCTCGATTCCTGCTATGCCGAAGCCAACAAACGGTTGAGCAGCGATGACTACACCATCTACCGGGATGCCATCCGCAAATCCGGACGCCAAATGATCCTCAGCATTTCCGACTTTGGCAATGGCGCATGGGCTTGGGGCGGCGAGAACATCGGGCACCTCTGGCGCACATCGTATGACATCTACCCAAACATGGATTCGATTTACTACTGCGCTGAGACATC
>CAIWTR010000021.1 GCA_903915615.1 uncultured Armatimonadota bacterium | reverse complement strand
CCTGGAACCACATTGCCGTAGACATCCGTGAGGCGGAAGTCGCGTCCTGCGTAGCGATAGGTCAGGCGTTTGTGGTCAAAGCCCATCAGGTGCAGAATCGTCGCGTGGAGGTCGTGGACCGGCACCACATCCTTCTCCGCTTTGAAGCCAAAGGTGTCCGTTGCTCCGTAGACGGTGCCACCCTTGACGCCTCCACCCGCCATCCACATCGTAAAGCCGTACGGATTATGATCCCGGCCCTTACTCGGCCCCGTCAACTCAACAACAGGCGTACGCCCAAATTCACCTCCCCAAATCACAAGGGTGTCTTCCAGCATCCCACGCTGCTTAAGGTCACGGAGAAGCGCAGCGATTGGCTTATCAATCTGTTGCGCCAAGGTTCTGTGCTGCCCGATGTCATCGTGGTGGTCCCATGGCTGACCGGCACCGTGCCAAATCTGCACCATCCGGACACCGCGCTCCACAAGGCGGCGCGCCGTCAAAATAGAGCGCGCAAGCGTGCCATCACCGTACGCATCCCGGACAGACTGCGGCTCAAGGTTTGTATCGAATGCATCCGTGGCCTCACGCTGCATCCGGTACGCCAGCTCGTAGCTCTGCAGCTTTGCTTCGAGGCGTGGTTCGGTCGCCCGCGTAGCTAGATGCTGCTGGTTGAGGTCACGCAGGATGTCCAGCGTCCGGCGTTGCTGAGCAGCGGTCTGGTTTGCGCTTTGGATGTTCTCGATCAGCTTTGAAATGTCGGTGTGCTGGGTATCGATACTTGTGCCTTGGAAAGCGCCCGGGAGAAAGGCGCTACGCCAGTTTTCCGAGTCTTTAATCGGGCTGCCGCCCGGGCAGAGAACGACAAACCCGGGGAGGTTGCGATTTTCGGTGCCAAGACCATAAGTGATCCACGAGCCAAGGGATGGCCTTACCTGAACCTGGTCACCGCAGTGCATCAGCATCAGGCTGGGTTCATGGTTTGGGATTTCAGCTTTCATGCTGTTGATCACGCAGATGTCATCGATGCAGCTGCCGACATTCTCAAAGATCTCACTGACATAAATGCCGCTCTTGCCATAGCGCTTGAATGCAAAGGGGCTTGGGAACAGGGCACCGGTTTTACGTTCGGTTTGGATGCCGCCGCCAGGGATGGGCTGGCCTGCATACTTTGTGAGGTCTGGCTTGTAGTCAAATGTGTCGAGGTGGCTTGGCCCGCCATTCATAAACAGCTGGATGATGCGTTTAGCCTTTGGAGCAAAGTGCGGCGCCCGGACGGCAAGCGGGTCTATCGGAGGTTGGGCAAGGCCATCGTCGGCGAGGATGCCCGCAAGCGCCACGGCGCCAAGACCGCCCCCGGTTTGCATCAGGAAGTCCCGGCGGGAAACAAATGGTTTCAGCTGTTTGATGTTCATCTTTTGCATTGGGATTTCTATTCCACGAACAAAACGCGGTTGGACATGATGAGCGCCTGTGCGAATGCTGCAAGGGCGTTGCGATCGGGTGGGGTATCGGCAAGCCCGGCCTTTCGTGCGACTGCAAGTTCAGTGACGGATGGCTTCCGCTGGAGAACGCGTTCGTAAAGTCTGTTTACCGCAGCGGTACCGGATGGATTTTTCGCAAAGTCATCAACAAGAGCCTGCGTGATGCGTCCTGCAAATGGATGGTTTAGGAGAAAGAGCGCTTGTTGGGCAGTCGTGGTTTCGTGGCGCTCTGGCGTGTGTTGGTCCGGGTTTGCGAAGTCAAAGGCGCGAAGGACACCGGGGACAAACTGGCGGTCGATGGTGGCGTAGAGCGAGCGTCGTGCCGGCAGGGCTGCTGGAAAGAGGTCTCCTGAGCGTCCCCCTGCGGTTGGATCCAGCGAGCTGCTGATCGAAAGAAGGGTGTCCCTGAGCTGTTCAAACGTGAGGCGCCGCACCGGCATATGGGAAAGGAGTGCGTTGTTGGGGTCCCACTTTGCTCCATTAATTGATATTGTTGATGCTTGTTGATAGATGTTTGTATTCAGAATCGTTTCTACAAGCCACTTAGTTGACCATTTGTGCTTGATGAACTCGGAGGCCAAATAGTCAAGGAGCTCCGGATGGCTGGGCAGCGCGCCCCTGCTCCCAAAGTCACTCTGTGTAGAGACGAGGCCTCTCCCAAATAGCATCCCCCAGATCCGATTGACATAGACGCGGGCGGTCAGCGGGTTGCTGTTCGAAATGATGCTCTCGGCGAGCTCACGCCTGCCGGGTGTCGTGACCGCGGATGGGTAGGCACAGCTTGGTACGGCGGTAAGGAATGCGGCCGGTGCGGGGCCAGCGGGCAGACGGGGATCGCCGCGTCGGTAAATGCGCTGAGGAGCCTTCCGTGGCGATTCGGCGAGGGCCATCGCGTGGTCTGGTGCTGCCGGACTGTCGGCATCAAGCGTGTCAACAGCCATCTTCAGCCGGTTTAGCTCAACACGCGTTGGTTCATCAAAGAGCCATTCAAGCTCATTCATCGCGGCATCGGGGACCGTGAAAACAGAGTCGCTTCCATATATAAAGCTTCTCAGCTCATCCGCTTCGGCGTCTGGTAAAGCCGTAGGGAGAGGCTTCCCAGTGCTCTGAGCAGCGGTGATGGCTGCCTGCCACTGCGCATCCACTGATGCAAGAACATCCCCAAAGATTTTGCCTGCTGCCTCATCGGTGGAATCGGGTTTTAGGTCTGCCAGAAGAGCATCCACGATACGCGTGTTGAACTGCTTCCTGAATGTTGTATCGGACTGCAAACGCTCAAGGACTCGCGGCGCTTGTGCTTCGAAGCGTGCATCATCACCGATGCCAAGGGCATCCCAAAGCATAAAGATGCGACTCTTCCGCGAAACAGCCTGGTCGAGCTGGGTCTTCAGGCGGCGGACGACAAAGGGGTTGATGTCATCCTTTCCGAGGATGATGTAGAAGTCGGCGCTTGGCAGGGATGCAACATTTGGGACGGCTTCCATGTAGCGCGGCAGCTGGCTCCGTAGTCTGGATGCGAGATTTCCGCGCTCGGTCTCTATACGCTTCGCGAATGCGGTTAGTGCCGCCTGGCGCTTTGCTGTATAGGCATTTTGTGCATCGGGAGACCCGCTAAGCGGACCAATCTTGACATTGATGTCGGCTGACTGCGCGAGGACACCGTAGAGCGCGTAGTAGTCTTTGGTCGGAATCGGATCAAACTTGTGGTCATGGCAGCGCGCGCATGAGACTGTCAGGCCCTGGGTGGTGCGCATGATGACATCGATTCGG
>CAIWTR010000020.1 GCA_903915615.1 uncultured Armatimonadota bacterium | reverse complement strand
GGCAGGACGATTGCACCCGGAGGGGCTTTCTCAAGCGTGTACGCATCCGATGCATATGCGTGACGCTGCGCATCGCTTGTTCGCAAGCCATCATCCGTCACGATGAGGCGTAGCTGCTTGAGAAATCCCGGGTCTAGCATTTAGGTCTACTTGTTTACTGACAAACGGCCTTCAGCAAGCTTCAACAAACTTGCCGCACGCTTGTTGCCTGGGTCGAGTGTCAGTGCACGCTTGGCATCCTTGACCACCGCTGAGAAACGAATCTTGGGGCCTGCCTTGTCATCATTCACACGACGACTTGCACGCGCCACATACGCGGCCGCAGCCTTGGCATTGTCCTTGCTCGCTTCGGCATCCTTAATGGTCTTGTCTTCTTCAGGTGTTGGTGCAAGCGGCGCATCGGCATCAGGGGTGGCTGGAGGGCCTGGCGCGCCCCGCGGTGCTTCCGCTGCAGGTGCTGGCTTGTCATTTCCGCCTGGCTCAGGCGCACCTGGATTGGATGCCGCAGCTGGTGCAGGAGTCGTGGCCGGTGCATTTTCCGCAGTTGGCAGTTGGGTGGATGTTTCGACACCAGCATTACAGCCTGTGAGGAGGGCGAAAGCAGCTAACGACGCGAGAAACGAAACTCGAAATTTCATGGATAAGTTCTCCAAATCTATGCTGCATTCTAGCATTTGTTGACCCAGCGCCGATGGCATATTGCTACCAGGCGGCTAGCATCCGCTGTTTCGTTGATGTTCTAGAAGTCGCCAGACTTGCATCCAAAGACCATAAGACAGGCTGGCACAAACCAAGGTAAGGTTGATGTATGCAAAGCCATTCTGATACTCCACCTGTCTGCGCGATTGATATCGGGTCCAACTCTGTCAAGATGGTTATCGGTGACGGAAATGGCATCCTCTGTGAAGAGGTCGTTCAGACCCGGCTCGGTATTGGCATGGATGGTGGAACAGAGCTGAGTTCTGACGCGATCAGTCACACGGAAGCCGCACTCGCATCCTTTGCCGTTCTCGCCACACACTACGGCGCAACCCGGCGAGTTGCTGTTGCCACGAGTGCCCTTCGCGATGCATCCAATGCCGAAGGCGCGATTGCCCGCTTCAGCGCTGCACTCGGTGGTACTGCCCGAGTCATCGGCGGGGATGAAGAAGCTGCTCTCGTCTTTGCCGCAGCATCCATGGATCCGGAATTCGCCCGCTACATTGATGGCACAGTTGTCGCCACGGATGTTGGCGGGGGATCGACAGAGGTGGTGGTCGGAGACGGCGGGCGGATGTCGTTTCACACCAGCCTGCAGCTTGGTGCGGTGCGCCTCTCAGACCGGCATGGGATGCTTGGAGATGCGGCCATTTCAGGTGATCAGCTGGCTGCACTGGATGCCGATATCGCGGCGGTTTGCAGTGGCCTCCCGGAGGTCCCTCCGGACACAGTCGTGATCTCAAGCGGGGGGACTGCTGCTAATCTGGGTGGAGCTGTGCTCAAAGGCAAGAAGCATAAGATGCATGGGATGTTGATCGACATCAATGATCTCCGCAAGTTGCGTGACCGTCTTGCTGCGCTTCCCCTTTCCGAGCGTCGGGAGTTTCCTGGTATTAATCCACGCCGCGCGGATGTCATTGTTGCCGGCCTGTCGGTGCAGCTTGGAGTGATGCAGGTTCTTGGGTGCCGTAACCTCCTCCTGTCACTTCGGGGATTGCGCTACGGCTTGCTGTGGTCGCTGCTGGCAGAGCAGGTGGAGGGCTAGTGTTTAGGTGCGGGCACTGCGCTTGACGGCCGCGAGGGCCTCGTCCCAGCGCGCATGGGTTGACCAGCGATGTAGCTGCATCATGTTACGGGACAGCTCCGCAACGCCATGGTCTTCTGTGAGGCCAAAGGTAAATCCAGCATTTAGTGCATCATCAATAACGCCAGCATCGAACTTACCACTTGGGTAAGTAATACCCGCTGGAGGTATTGCAAAGCGATTTGCATAGGCTTTTCGTGCTTTGGCAAAGTCATTGAGGCGTTGGGTTTTTGTAAGCTTTCTCAGGTCTGGCGGATGCGAGGCTGTCTGATTAACCAGCTCTACGGCACCACTGGAGACAAGGTCTGTCAGCTCCTTCCAGGAGTGATGTGGCTTGCTTGTACGTACGCCGACATAATCCGTGTGCGCAGATAAAACACAGCACCAGCCGAATTCACGTAGAATCGGGATTCCGAATTTGCTGATGCCAGTTGTATTGTCATCAAAGCAGATGACCGTTGCGCCCGGTGGTGGAGGGTTCTTCCCGGTTGTCATCCATTGAATGGCGGTATTCAGAGGAATGACCTGTGCTCCCGCCCGCTTCAGCTGTGTGCATTGCTGCCGGAACTGCGCGGCAGTGGTGTCAAACCAGACAAGGCGGTCGCGCTCTGATTGGATGATGTCATGCCAGACAAGGATATTCACCCGCGGTGACTTTCGGGCGGCGGAGCGTATTGGAAGCGGATGGAGGGTCATGCGTTACTCATCACTTTCCGGTGTTTCCAGCCAGTCAAGGTCATCGGATGAATCCACACGCTGCCATGCAGCGCGTATTGCACTGTAGTTGAAGCCACGTCTCGCGAGATAGGCCGAAAGTTTTTGCCGTTCATCACGGTCCGCGGGCACGGGTTTGCTGCCAATCCGCCTCCGGAGGGTGTGTGTTGCTGCATCGGTGTCTGCATCATCCGAGCGCTCCGCGAGAACGGGAGCGGGATCTATCCCTTTGCGTCTCAGCTCCATCCCTAGGAGCATCTTTCCACGCGTTGTGCCCCGCCGCTCGACAAAGCGTTCAGCGTAGTCAGAATCGGAGAGAAGCCCAACGCGGATTAGCCTTTCGATGATGCGTGCGCATTGTTCATCCGTTGCTCCACGTCGTGCCAGCTTGCGGGAAATCTCCGTGGATGTCTGATCACGTGCGCCGAGGGAGCGGAGCGTGTATTCAAAGAGCTTCTGGTCATCCAGTGGTTGGTTATCCATTTGACCTTCGTGTTAAAAACGACAAGCCCGGCGAACCGCCGGGCTTGAGAGGTTGATGTTTCTGATTAGCTGTCGCGGCGGCGGAGGCGGCGTACCACGATTCCAATACCGATTGGTGCCATGCCAAGCAGTGCAAAGGTGGACGGCTCTGGTGCAGCAAAGTTGTTAACAACCAGGTCGAGGCGGGTCTTGCCATCACCTGCAGTACCTGATCCGGTGAAGCCGAAGATGTACTGGTCGGTGGTTGTGTTGTTCACATCAAAGGATCCACCGAATGCGATTTGGCTACCTGCAGCGTTATTGATCGCGGACAGTCCAGCAGCATTGAAGTTGAACTTGATGATTGCGTTGTCGCCAGGATTGGACGCAAATGTGATGCTTCCAAAGTCTGTACCGCCACGCAGGTCATTGTAAACGGATGTCAATCCGGTTCCACCGTTAGTCAGTGTGTTGATGTCCGTTGCGATGCTCGAGATTGTAAACGTACGGCCGGTCATGTCAAGCGCGTTTGGAATACCTGTTCCACCGTTCCTAATATTCAAGACAGCGCTTGTATACGTGTCGGTGCCCGTCAGGGTTGGAATATTGAAAACGAAGAAGGAGCGATACTGAACATCATCAAAGGTGTCGTATCCAGCGATGTACGAGTCATTGCCAGCACTGTGATCGCCTAAATTTGAGTAGCTACCACGATCCGATGTGTTGCTGAAGAGCAACTGCGCATTTGCCGCAGAAACGGAGAGTGCTGCAATTCCGAGGGCAATCGCACCGCGGACTCCGAACTCAGTAATTTTATTCATTTCCATCAACCTCTTAGTCTCACCAAATCATCAGACACACTATTAGCATGAACCCGACAGAAATACTGTCCCTACTCTACACCGGGTCATCATCGATTGGCAAATTGAAAATGGGTTTTAATTGGTGAGTCAGAGGGATTATCTATATGCATAATTGAATACCCCGCAGGGCAGACATTCAAAACTATTCTCAAATGTGATCGACATCACAGATACACCACACAACGCGATGCCGCAGCATAATGAAAAGCATCATGGCACACTCCGGAATGGCTGTTCTTGTAATCGATGTTCAGCGCTATTACACCGAATCGACATCCCCGCTTGTTCTATTCACAGAGGCTCTCTATCCGGGTGGCACGGCCTATATCCATAAGCGATTGGATGCAGTGGTAATCCCCAACATTGCGCGCATTCTTTCGGCCGCACGTGTATCCAGCGTGCCAATCATCTACTCAAGGCTTTGCGGAACCCAGGATGACCGGAGCGACCTCCACCGTAATTTTCAGGAATTTGACCAGCTGGCCTTTGCGCAGACCGGGATGCATGTCTACCCTCTGGCATCCGAATCGCTGGCAGATGTCGATCTCCGAATTGCACCACTCAAGAACGATATCGTCATCAACAAAACTGGCTACAGTGCCTTTCACGAAACAGGCCTTCACCAGCTCTTGCAATCGAAAGGGATTGACACGCTGGTAGTGACTGGACTTACGACCAGTCAGTGCGTCAATTCATCCGCACGTGCAGCATCCGATTATGGATACGTTACGCTAATGGTTGAGGATGCTCAGGCAGACTACGACCGGAGTGATCATCAGGCAGCACTCCTCGCCAGCGAGCCGATAACGGGGCAGGG
>CAIWTR010000019.1 GCA_903915615.1 uncultured Armatimonadota bacterium | reverse complement strand
TCAACAGATAGCTGATCATCCTTCCGAGGGTGTCATCCGGTTCATCCAAAGCCTCTACGCAGCCGCGCCTGTGCGCGCCGATCTCATCGCGCTACGAATCAAGCAGATCAAGGCAAACGGCGGCATCGCTGCGGTAGCCGCAGCCCCTCATACTGCGCACAAGGCAGCGGAAGCTGCAGTTGCTGCCGGCGCCGATGTCTTTGTTATCCAGAGCACTGTCGGAACCGTGAAGTTCGAGTCATCCACGATTCCTGAGTTCCCAATCGCTGAATTCTGCAAGAACTCCCCAATCCCTGTGATCGTCGGTAACACCGTTGGCTACCAGGCAACGTACGACCTGATGGAAGCCGGCGCCGCAGCCATCCTCGTGGGTGTCGGCCCTGGCCACATCTGCACCAGCCGCAAAGTCCTTGGAATCGGTGTTCCACAGATCACTGCAACCGCAGACTGTGCAGCGGCCCGGGATGACTATTTCGAGCAGACAGGCCGCTACGTTCCAATCATCACGGATGGCGGTATCCGCAACGGCGGCGACATCTCGAAGGCGATTGCCGCGGGCGCCGATGCCGTGATGCTCGGTTCTACGATTGCAGCCGCCAAGGAAGCTCCGGCACCCGGTTATTCGTGGGGAATGGCGACATCCAGTGCCGACCTCCCACGCGGAACCCGTATCCAAGTCGGTATCAGTGGAACCCTCGAGGAGATCCTCTACGGCCCTGCGCACCGGGATGATGGCACGATGAACCTGGTGGGTGCGCTTCGTCTTTCGATGGGCTCACTCGGTGCGCATAACATCAAGGAAATGCAACATGTCCAGATGTTTGTCGCGCCATCCCTCCCAACCGAAGGCAAGTCGCTGCAACGCTCCCAGGGTGTAGGCTAAACATCCATAAACGCATCGCAAAACCCCGGCATCAAACCCGGGGTTTTCCTTATTTTGATGCCCGTTGCGTGATACCATTTCATCCAAACGTCCTGGAGTCTTACGCCTTGGAATCCCCCGCATACTGTCCTGAAAGGTCGTCCGAGTAATGTCCCCGTCGACCGCCACCCACCTCCCATCTGATGAGCTTGTCATCGTGTTGGATTTCGGAGGACAGTACTCTCAGCTGATTGCCCGCCGGGTCCGTGAATGCCAGGTTTTCTGCGAAATGGTGCCCTGCGATACCCCAATGGGTGAGATTCTAGCAAAGAATCCCATCGGTATCATTTTTAGCGGTGGCCCAAACAGTGTCTACGAACCAGATGCTCCTACGGTCGACATGGCCATCTTCGATGCGGGAATCCCGATTCTTGGCATTTGCTATGGCCATCAGCTGATCGCTAAGCTCAATGGAGGTTCAGTCGTTTCTGCAACAAATGCTGAATACGGCAAGACCCACATTGACATCCTTGGTGGAAAAGACCTCTTCGCCGGCCTGAACAAGGATTTGATTGGCTGGATGTCCCACTCGGACACGGTTGAAGTCGCTCCGCCGGGCTTTGATGTCACAGCGAAGACCACCGTCACCCCGGTTGCTGGCATGGCTGACCATGCGCGACGTATCTACTCGACGCAGATTCACGTCGAAGTGGCGCACACGCCGTGGGGTACGGATGTCTTCCGAAACTTCCTCTACAATATCTGTGGTGCCAAGGGTCTGTGGACCATGGGCTCCTTTATCGACAAAACCGTTGCTGCCATCCGCGAGCAGGTTGGCGACAAGAAGGTCATCTGTGGACTTTCCGGTGGCGTTGACTCGGTCGTCGTAGCCGCGCTGATCCACAAGGCGATCGGGGCACAGCTCACCTGTATCTTTGTGAACACCGGTCTCCTCCGGATGGATGAAGGCACGCAGGTCAAGCGTAACCTCGGCGAGCATCTGAACATCAACCTTGTGTACGCGGATGAAAAAGAACGCTTCCTCGACCGCCTCAAGGGCATTTCTGATCCTGAGCTGAAGCGTAAGACCATCGGTAAAGAGTTTATTGAGGTCTTTGATGAGATCGCAGCGACCATCGATGGAGCTGAGTACCTCGCACAGGGCACGCTTTACTCCGATGTGGTTGAGTCTGGCGGAACCAAAAAGGGCCACTTGATTAAGAGCCACCACAATGTGGGTGGGCTTCCTGAGCATATGAAGCTCAAGCTCGTTGAGCCGCTGCGCCTCCTCTTCAAGGATGAAGTCCGTAAAGTGGGTGAAGAGCTTGGCCTCCCAAGCGAAATGGTCTGGCGACAGCCATTCCCGGGTCCAGGTCTCGCGATCCGCATTTTGGGTGAAGTAACCCTCGAGAAGCTCACGATTCTGCGCCATGCAGACAGCATCATTGTCGAAGAGATCAAGAAGGCTGGCATGTACCGCAAGGTATGGCAAAGCTTTGGTGTTCTCCCGGATGTCAAATCCGTGGGCGTCAGCGGCGACTTCCGTACGTATGCGTATCCTGTTGTACTGCGCTGCGTGTCATCCGATGATGCGATGACGGCAAGTGCTGTACATCTGCCATGGGAGCTGCTTGAGCGGATTTCCAGCCGGATTGTGGGCGAAGTGGAAGGCGTAAACCGCGTGGTCTACGATCTCACGAGCAAGCCCCCAGGAACGATTGAGTGGGAATAGGCTAGATGTTTACAAACCGCCCTCTGGAAATCCGGAGGGCGGTTTTTTGGTT
>CAIWTR010000018.1 GCA_903915615.1 uncultured Armatimonadota bacterium | reverse complement strand
CTTTCGGATATCCCGTCAGGGGGGTCGGCGTGCTGGTGGGTGGACCCGGCGGAACATGCATCGTAATGCTTGTCTGGCCTCGTGCAGCGCTGGCAAAGGCATGGATTCCTCCCCGATGGTCGGTGGTAAGCCTAATCGGGAGCAGTGTGTTGCCATTGATGGCCTATGGATGAAGCCGTTCAAAAAGGCGCTGGCCATCACGGTCAAACACACCGACAACAAGGTAGCTCCCTGGCGCTAACTTCAGTCCATTGTTTTGCCTAGCGCTGAGCACGGATGCGACATAAATCCGCCCGCTCTCCGTGCTGAGAAGCTGCTTTGGTGTGGTCTGGATGCCTTTCGCATCCGTGAGCTTGGTAATCCACCGGGACTGCCCGGTCTTTGTCAGCATCACCAGGATGGTTTGATGGTCGCCATTTGTCAGGATTGCATTCCCAGCCGCGATCACGAGGTTCTTTGGCGTCATACCGATAGCCGTTGCGGCGGAGCGCTTCGTGCGCGGGTCGCTCAGCTGATACATCAGTTGATTGCTCAGAGAGGCAACCGGGTTATTGACGCTTGCTCCGTGGGCGACGCGCAGCTGCTGCTTGGTTGGTGTGCTAATGGAACCGAAGATGATCGGAATCGCGATCATCCCTCCGATAACGGCGGCTGCGGCAAGGCGTGGCAATGCTGTCCGGAGGTTGCTCTTTCGCATCGGCACGGATATTTGTTCAGGAAGTGCTTTGAACGGTAGGGCGGGTTCTCCGATGGCATTTTCATCGCCAAGCTTGCGTAGCCGGATTTCGAAGTTGGATTTGACTCCTTGCGCCACGGGGTACAGATATGCCTCTGCCTGCCACGTGCGCCGGAGGACGGCGCGGCGTTGCTTATCGAAGTGGTCGCGGATGTCGAGAAACGCCGATGAATACGTGGGGAGGAGGACTTTGTCTTCGGCGATGGTGTCGAAGGCGGTTCCTGCCTCGAGAACTTCAAGGGCATCATCACTTGTGAGAGCAAGCTTCGCGAGGCTGCAGCATTGCTGATAATCGATATCGATGTGATCCGTGTTGAGGGATACAGCTTCTTCGGTGATGAGAACAAGGCCATCTGGGATGATTGGTCCGATGGCATCGATGATGGATCGGCGCCATTTGAAGAGGAGCACGCTTCGGCTGGTCTTCTCGCTCAGTGGCCACACGGCTTCTGTGAGCTCATGGCGTGCAATATGGCACTGGGGCGCGGTGGCGACAAGTCCGAGGACGTACCAAAGCTTGCGTGTGATGTCGAATGGGATGGGGGCACCATCCGCAGTCAGTTCACATTTGCCGAGCAGGCGCAAAACGGGACGCATCAGCACGTAGTCTACTCGTCAACGTCCACGCGACATAGTTAACGAGACCGTAAAAAATCGTAACCTTTTGTGATTTAGCAATCAAATGGGCGGTTCTATAGGCTAAATGGGGAACGTGTGGGCAGGAACCCAGCAATATTGCGTGGGAGCACATTGATTGCCAAATGTTTCTGTCCAGTGGATCGTCCGGCAGAAAATACCAGCGGAAATAGCCGTCCGATTACCCGTGTGGTCCTGTAGGGGCAGGCGTCCTTGCCTGCCCGCGCCTGACAGTTCGTTGTCAATGTGAATGCATATCTGTCCCCATGCGCAGTGGATGCATCGCGTGCGTGCCGATGCCGCCCGGCGTTGGGAGACGACGCCTATAGATGTTGGAATAGACTCCCATTGAAACAAATCCTCCGCGTAGGGGAGGGCCGCTGTGCCCTCCCGCACAGGAACACATACCGGTTGGATTTTGTCGTGATGTCTGACTCGCTGTAACGGGTGTTCGCTTGCGCGGTGGATGTATCCCGTGTGTGCCGATGCCGCCGGGCGTTATGAAAGTTCCGTTTTGGTGCT
>CAIWTR010000017.1 GCA_903915615.1 uncultured Armatimonadota bacterium | reverse complement strand
GACATTCAAGACCTCGTTAGGACATTTACGGGAAAGCAAAGTCTGTGTAATGTGCCGATGAGTGGCACCGATGCGATTCGCGAATTTGGGGATGAGCACTGCGCCACAGGGGCGCCGATTGTTTATACGAGTGCGGATTCCGTGCTACAGGTTGCAGTGCACGAAGCTACATTTGGTCTCGAGAATCTCTACGCGCTATGTGCTTACCTCCGGGACAATGTGACCACCTGCCGGGTCATCGCCAGGCCATTTTCGGGACCATCAGGTAACTATGTCCGTACAGGCAATAGGCGCGACTGGACACGCTCTCCCGGGCAGGACTCTATTCTCGATGCCATTGCCAAGGCGGGCATCCCGGTAGAGCTGATCGGGCGGACCACCGAGCTGTTCCCGTTGAGGGAGACATTTACCCTGAATCCAACCACGAAGAATGCTGAGCACATGGCTGCTGTTTCAGCGTGGCTGCATCGAAGTAATCCCGCTGAGCGCGCATTTTGCTTTGCAAACTTCGAAGACTTTGACATGCTCTATGGGCATCGGAATGACCCGACTGGCTTTGGGAGAGCGCTGGAAACTCTGGATGCCTGGATAGGCCGTGACCTTCTTCCGAGCTTGGATGCATCAGACATCGTGATCTTGACCGCTGATCATGGAAATGACCCAACAACCGCCGGAACCGACCATTCACGGGAATACGCACCGCTTCTTTGCTTTGGGCCAGGGGTTAGAAAAAGTGGAGATGCCGGTATCCAGCCATCGTTTGCATGTGTTGGCGCAGCAGTCGCTGAGGCCTTGGGCGTTTCGTTTCCGCTAAGTGTTCAAAGTTTTCTATGATGCTTCTCCATCACCAATCGAGAAACACTCTGGGGTGACATCGGGGCTATATTCCTGCTAAACTGATGGCGCAGCGCTGCAATCCGGGAGATCTGGAAGCAGCGTTTTCTTGTGTGGCAAAGCTATGGAAAACGAACTCTACGACTTTACAATTATCGGTGGCGGTCCCACCGGCCTCTTTGGTGCTTTCTATGCCGGGCTTCGGCAGATGAAGACCAAAATCATCGATTCGCTTCCACAGCTGGGTGGTCAGCTCTCCGCGCTGTATCCGGAAAAGTACATCTACGATGTTGCTGGGTTCCGAAAAGTCCTTGCGAAGGATTTGGTCAGTGAGCTTTCCGAGCAAGCGCTGCAGAATAACCCAACTGTCTGCCTCGAAGAAAAGTGCATCACGCTTGAACACATCGATGGCGAGATTGTCATCACGACAAACAAGGCGACGCACCGCACAAAGACGGTTCTGATTGCAGGTGGCGTGGGTGCATTTGCGCCGCGCCGTCTGGAACTCCCTGGCATCACAGAGCTCGAAGGTAAAGGCGTTCACTACTTCGTAACGGACACCGAGCGGTTCCGCGGACGCCGTATTGTAATTGTTGGTGGAGGCGATTCAGCCTTTGACTGGTCTCTTGCGCTCGGCGAGATAGCTGCCAGCTGTATCCAAATTCACCGTTCGGCGACATTCCGTGCACATGAAGATACGGTTTCTAAAGTCCAAGATGGTGGCAATGTGGATATCCGCACCTTCCATGAGCTCCGCGGCGTGCATGGAACCGACTGCCTCGAGGCGGTAACGGTTGTTGACACGCAATCAGGTGAAGAGACCCAGATTGTCTGTGACGATGTGATTTTAACCCTTGGATTTCTGAGCAACCTCGGTCCGATCAAAGAGTGGGGTCTTGCGCTGCAGAAGAACCAAATTGTTGTGAATGCCCACATGGAGACCAACCTTCCGGGCGTCTTTGCGGCGGGAGACATTTGTACCTACGATGGCAAGTTAAAGCTCATCGTTACGGGTGTTGCAGAGGCTGCGACAGCGGCAAACTTCGCCAAAACGACGATTGATCCAACGGCGAAGGCGTTTCCTGGACATTCATCCGACATGAAGTAGCCAATGTGCTTATGTGGTATGCAAAACGTTCGTTACTGTTGGGAACGAGGCGTTGACCGTCGTTTATGCGCACTCAGGCGAAGAGCATCAGATTGTCTCTGACGGTGTGGCCTTACCCCATGGATTTCTGAGCAACCTCGGCCCAATTAAAGAGTGCGGTCTTGAGCTGCAGAAGAACCAAATTGTTGTGAATGTCCACATGGAGACCAATCTTCCGGGCGTCTTTGCAGCGGGAGGCATTTGTACCTACGATGGCAAATGAAAGCTCATCGTTACGGGTGTTGCAGAGGCTGCGACAGCGGCAAACTTTGCCAAAACGACGATTGATCCAGCGGCGAAGGCGTTTCCTGGACATTCGTCTGACATGAAGTAGCCCATGTGG
This sequence comes from uncultured Armatimonadota bacterium, assembly GCA_903915615.1. Classification (GTDB taxonomy): domain Bacteria; phylum Armatimonadota; class Armatimonadia; order Armatimonadales; family Armatimonadaceae; genus CAIRTT01. The sequence continues at coordinate 2,554 of CAIWTR010000017.1, read as the reverse complement.
CCATGCTGGGGGCGTAACGTCCACAGTGCCAACGCAATCCAGACTACCCAATTAGTTGAAAACGAAATTAAAACTAAAATCCAACCTGTTATCGAGAACGCCTCGCAGTTTAAGCATCGTTTCAGACCGGATCCAATTTTTTTTCAGTGATTATTTAACACTTGCTTTATCAAGTACATAACTACAAGATGCATACTTGACATCAAAATCACATCAGAGTGAAGTCACGTGGCGGTTTCCTGCCCTTCCCGTGACAATTGCGTATGTATTTCGCGTTGATGTCAAAAAAACGTGTATGTTGTGGGGCTCACATGTCATGCATGTTTTGAATCCAACCCGTACAATGACGACATACCGTCATGAGCGTCAACACCCCTGATGGAAAGCTTTTCTTATGTCTTCGAAACCGCCGCCAAGTATAAAACAGCTGGATGAATGGTCGCTCACATACGCGTCCAACCGCGACCCTGAGATCCGTGACAAACTAGTGCGCGGTCACCAGCGTCTCGTCCGCGCACTGGCATCCAGATTTCGAAACTCGGGTGAGCCCCTTGATGACCTGATCCAAGTGGGAAACATCGGTCTCATCAATGCTGTCGATCGCTTTGAGCCAAGCCACGGTACCCGCTTCTCCACGTATGCCGCTCCAAACATCCTTGGTGAAATCCGACGCTACTTTCGTGACAAAACGGTGAGTGTGCGCGTGCCGCGCTGGATGCAGGAGATGAACGTCACCGCGAAGCGTGTTACCGCAACGATGACAAATGAGCTTGGCCGCGCGCCAAGTGTTGTCGAAGTTGCAGCGCGGATGGAAGTCTCCGAGACGCATTTACGTGAAGCAATCAGAGCGCATGAATGCACCAAGCTGGTGTCGCTCGATGCCGTCCTCCAGGGAAGTGACCCAACCGTTGACACAACCCTCAAGGAGCTGATTGGCGCAATCGATTCCGAAATGGCCAACATCGAGGAATTTGCAGACTTACGCGCTGCCCTTTCAAAGCTCTCCGAGCGTGAGCGCATTATCATTGAGCTCCGCTTCTTCGATGAAGAAACACAGGCAGTCATTGCCGGCAAGCTTGGCATTTCCCAAATGCATGTCAGCCGGATTCAATCCAAAGCCCTCGCACGTTTGCGGGATGTGATGAAGTCAAATGACATCGATGGGTACCTGACTGTATCCTAGGGGATGCCCCACGTCAGCCGTACACCATCTGTTCTCCTGCTTCAAACGATCTCACGCATTGTCGTAGCGTTCCTTTGTTTTGCGTGTACCCATTTGCCTGGCGCGGCGGCAGTGCCAACCGTCGCATACACCGTCACCATCACCAAACCTGCAACCGCACAGCTTTCGGTCACGATGACCTTCATACCCGATACATCCGCTTCGATGGACGTTTGCATCCCAAAGTGGAGCCCGGGTTGGTATGTCCTCCTCGACACGCCGGCTAACATCACTGATGTCAGGGCATCGCAGGGAAACACCCCCATCCAGATCACCCATCCGGTACCCGCAACGTGGAACATCACCCCTGAAGCCGGTAAACCCGTCACCATCCAGTACACAGTCAAGACGGAAACCAAAGGCCTTGGCTTCTTCCACGCGGCGATCTCGGAAAACCATGCGTTTATCCCTGGCACCACGACCCTGATGTACATCAAGGGCGAAGAACAAAAACCCTGCTCCGTACTCTATAAGGTCCCGATGGGCTGGATGGTGGCATCCCCGAATCACGCTGTCCCAGGCGTCCGGAACATGTTCGATGCCCCAAGCTACGACCACCTCGCTGACCACCCGGCAGACCTCGGAGCCATCGAGCTTGCGGAAGACACCATCGATGGCAAAACCCTTGCCGTAACGGTTGTTGGGGCGCAATCCGGCACCGCGCAGCGCTGGCTGAACGCACTCTCCCGTATCTGGAATGCAGGTACGCGCGCCTTTGGCGAAGCACCCGCAAGCCGCTACACATTTCAGCTGCGCTTCTCCGACTACGATGGCTTTTACGGCGGACTGGAACACCTGGACAGCGCCGTCATCAGGCTTCCGCGGGCAAGCGCATCCAAGACATCCACATCCGATCTCCGCCTCTGCGCCCATGAGCTTATCCATGCTTGGCTTGTAAAACGCATCCGCCCACAAGGCCTCGGTCCGTTTGACTACTCAACCGCCGTTCAGACACCTGACCTCTGGTTTTGCGAAGGCGTTACGGACTACCTAGCCCCAAAGCTCTGCGTGAGCGCTGGCATCATGACGCGTGCCGACTATCTCTCCGATCTCAGCGAACAGCTCACAGAGCTTGGCAATAATCCTGCGAGCCGCAGCGTGACGGCTGAGCAGTGCTCCCTTCGCGTCTGGGAGGCAAACAACTCACAGGGCTACGGTGGGCTTAGCTACTACAACAAGGGCTATGTCGTCGGCCTCATGATGGACCTTGAAATCGGTAATCGCACCGCAGGGAAGAAGTCGCTTTGGGATGTGATTTGGCGGATGTTGGATGACTACCGAAGCAGCGGCAAGGCTTACCCGGTGCGTGGCGTGGACATCGTTGCCGAAACG
>CAIWTR010000016.1 GCA_903915615.1 uncultured Armatimonadota bacterium | reverse complement strand
GCTGCAAATGTCCGGAAACGGAATGGCTTGCAGCAAAACTCGAGAGCCGCTTGGGATGCGCTGTGCTCAATCAGAGACTTCACACGGTCACACTTGGCGGCACCGAGGTTTTTAAGCAGTGACTTAGTACGGTTTAGTTGCTCTAAGTCCCTTTGGCACTTGCTGCAAGCAGTCAGGTGGTCTTCCACCTCGGCGCGCTCGCTGTCAAGCAGCTCATCATCGATGAATGCAGAGAGTTTTGGTTGAATCTTGCGACACTTGAACATGGCGTTGACCAGGTGCTAGAGCGAGAAACCTTCCAAATGCTTGCGCATCAGCTTGCGCCCACGGTGGAGACGCGAGCGAACGGTTCCAATATTGCAGTCGAGGGCCTCGCTGATTTCCTCGTAGGACTTGCCTTCGATATCAGCCAGAATCACTGTCTGTCGGAACTCGACTGGCAGCTGATTCAAAGCGAAGTGGATTTTGTCATCCAGCTCCTCATGAAAAATGAGCCGCTCTGGGGAAAGCGTACTGTCCGCGATTTCCATCGCAGGCGCAGCCTCACCATCAATCATCATCGTCTCGTCCAAGGACTTGGTCTTGATACGGGAACGGCGACGGATGTCATCCACAAACAGGTTACTGATGATACGAAAGAGCCACTTCTCGAATGGAAGGTCACGGCGATAGGTATCAAAGAAGCGGAATGCACGCACAAATGCTTCCTGTGCGAGATCCTCGGCATCCGCATGGTTACCAGTCAAGCGGTAGGCGACGTGGTACGCCTGTCGCTGATGCCGACGCATCAGGCGCTCAAACAATGTATTTGCAGATTCTGTCATTTCTGTATCTCACAATCCTGTACGAACCGGCCCCGATGTTGGTTCCCATTGTCCTTACAGGTCACTTGGTTATTATGACCAAGAATCGGGTCAAATGGTTCCAGAACATTAGGTCCGCACGCACCGCGTCCATACTGGATTTTCTGACTCAAACGAGCTTCGTGACCTTCATTTGCAGGGTGCCACCGCGATGACCTGCTGGTGTGTTCGATAAGATAGACGGTTATGTCAAATGCTTACGATTTGCTGCGGAGCAGCGCACGGGACCTCATCGCGGCGACAGGGATAGCACCTGCCGCCAGTATCCAGCTCGCGGAGCCAAAGCAGCGTGAGCTTGCCGACCTCGCATTCGCCGTTTTTCCTATCGCAAAAGAGCTTGGACAGCCGGCTCCCGATGTCGCAGCGCGGATCGCGGATGCCATCGAAACATCCGGAACCGTCTTCCGCTCCGTGGAAGCCGCCGGTGGTTTTGTCAACTTCAAGGTCGACACGGGAGCGCTTGCGACGCAGCTGTATGCAGATATAGCCGCGGCACCGGATGCTTTCGGACACGATATGGCCCTCGGCGCCGGACAGACGATTATCGTTGAATACTCCAGCCCGAATATCGCCAAAAAACTGCACGTCGGCTCTCTCCGCACCACCGTCATCGGACACTCGCTTTATAAAATCCACAAGGCCCTCGGCTACAACGTCATCGGGGATAACCACCTCGGTGACTGGGGAACCCAGTTTGGCTACCTCCTCGCTGCCATCGAAGATAGCCCGACCCCACCCT
>CAIWTR010000015.1 GCA_903915615.1 uncultured Armatimonadota bacterium | reverse complement strand
CACTGCTGGGTTCCACGACCAATAGAGGTTGTTAGCCAGCATCGGGAGAGCGCTCAGGCGCTCAGGAAGACGAAGTGGGATTGCGACACGTGTGGATGTGGAAAGCATGTAGCAAGTATATCTGCCAACATTTCATGGGTTTGGCTGATTGCAACGAAAAAAGCCATACCGGTCGTGGTATGGCTTTTCAAAAATTCGTTCAGCGGTGCTGTAAGACTAGTCGTCCCAGGGGCTTTTGGTGTTGAGCAGGATGATTGGCGAGCCAAAGGCCATGAACCATCCAGACATAATGCCAAGGCTTTCCTGCCACGAATGGCTGACAGCCCAATCTGCGCGGCTGCAAAAGAAGCAAAGGGCAATACCGGCCAACGTACCACACCACATCATTAGTGCGCGCAGCGGCCAAGGAATTCGTTCCAGCAATCCAATCATGACATTCTCCGTTTACAGTAAACCCCCCGGACACAGGGTTTGTCAATTCTCAGTGGCATAGAATCCGCCATTTGACGGCGACAACTTAAGCCCATTGCTAAGGAGTGACCGTCAAGATCACCGTCTTCGATGTCACTCCCGTCGTCGCCGTCAGCGTCACCGGAGTGCTTACGGGCACGATGCTTGTCGGGATGGAAAATCCGACCGTTTTGGTTCCTTCGGGGACGATGATGGTCAGCGGCGGCGAGACGCTTGCGTCGGAACTCGTAAGCGTCACCACCACACCACCCGCCGATGCCATCCCAGAAATATTGATGCGGCCAGCTATGGTTTTGCCACCTTGCACGGTTGATGTGGACAAAAGGAAGACTGTCACGACCGGAGCCAACACACGAACGGTGCCCAATTTACTTACAGCTCCGGTCGATGCCGTGATGCTTACATTTGCATCCGCAACCACAGGAACCGTCGTTACCGGAAAGGATACATTGGTAGCCCCAGCCGGCACGACAACCGATGCTGGAATCGTCGCAACACCCGGCACAGCACTCACCAAGGTAACGGCTGTGCCGCCATCCGGTGCCTGCCCCGTCAATGTAACCTTACCCGTCATCGGGGAACCACCCGTGGCACTAACCGGACTGAACGTAACCGCAAGGATTGCCGCTGGCTTTATCGTCATCGTAAATGTCCTGAACGCCCCATTCAGGCTGGCTTTCCAGGGGACAACAGTCTCAACGGAGACTACAGGGAGCGTTGCGGAAAAGGTTGCCGAGTCAAGTCCAGCATCGATAAGGACAGTCGCAGGTGCAATGATTCCGGCAAGGCCATTTGTGATGTTGACGATGCATCCGCCCTCCGGAGCTTTCCCTGTGAGTTTGACCGTACCCGTTACCGTTGAGCCTCCGACAGGAGATGTGCTTGGAAACCCGATCGACAACACGCGCGGGGCAAGCACCTTCAGTGTTCCAGTAACCGAGAGGTTGCCTGTCGTACCCGTCACCGCCACACTTCTGTCTTCGACCGTAACAAGCGTTGTCGCAGAAAAGAGTACCGTTGTAGCATTTCCAGGAACCGTGACCGTCGCTGGAACACTGACCAGCGGATTTGCGCTCATCAATGTAACCACTGTCCCACCAGCAGGCGCTGGCGATTGCAGTGTCACGATCCCGGTGGAGTTTATGCCTCCGGTTACACTAGCAGGCGTAAATGTCACCGACCGGATGACAGGCGCGGCAATCACAAGGGTGCCGGACTTTGTAACGCCGTTTACAGCAGCACGTATCGATGCGCTGACATTAGCAACAACCGGCCGCGTGGTGATGGTAACCGATGCCTTTGTCGCTCCAGCTGGGATTGTCACAGTTGCTTGGACAGTGGCATCCGGGATGGATGAGCTCAGGTCGACCACGACACCACCGGCTGGCGCAGGCGCCTCGATGGTGATTGTTGCTGTGGATGTTCTGCCACCGGCAACGGATGTCGGCGAGAGAGTCACAGAAATCGGAGCAGGTCCACGCACGGTCAGTGATGTCGTGACGGTCACGCCATTGTTTGTCGCGCTCAGCGTCGCTGTCGCATTGCTTTGGATTACCGTCGTTGCAACGCTGAACGTTGCTGTCGATGCTCCGGCAGCAACCGTCACGCTTGACGGAACCGTTGCCGCAGCCAGATTGGATGAAAGTTCAACGATGCGTCCGCCCGTAGGAGCCGGGCCGGAGAGTGTCACCGTTCCGGTCGCAGTGTTCCCACCAAGAACCGATGCTGGCGAAACCGTCACGCTCGATGCAACCGGAGCGACCACTGTAAGTGTGACCGATTTGCTGACCGTGCCAAGCGTTGCCGT
>CAIWTR010000014.1 GCA_903915615.1 uncultured Armatimonadota bacterium | reverse complement strand
AGGAAGTCATCCGGAGCTTCCGTTACCTGGAAGTTCGAACCACGGCTGCCACCTGGTAGATGCGCAATGACTTTCTTGACCTGGCCAATGCGACCGTTGCGCACCAGCTCACATGCGAGGCGGAAGCGCGCATCGGAGCGCTGCTGCGAACCCGTCTGCCAGACTGTTCCATTGTCCTTCGCAAGCTTGACCAGCTGCTGACCTTCACCAATGGTAAGCGTCATCGGCTTTTCACAATAGACATCCTTGCCTTTGCGCATAGCCATACCTGCAATCACTGCATGCCAGTGGTCAGGGGTTCCGATTACAACTGCATCGATGTCGGTTCGGTCGAGCAGGTAGCGGAAGTCAACGTACTTTTTGGAGCCTTCGAAAACTTCGGATGCTTCCTGAAGATGCTTCAGGTCGACATCACAGACCGCAACACACTCAACACCTGGACGGCTTGCGATGTTACGTGCATCTCCCAAACCTTGGCGGAAGCCGCCTTTGCTACCGCCGGCACCAATCAAGCCAATGCGAATCTTGTCATTCGCCGCGACACGGCGTGGCCGGGCTGCTTGCGCTTCGGCTTCAGCCGCCTCAGCACGTGCTGAAAACCAATCAGGTAGGGTTGTGAGCGCAAAACCAGTGGCTGCGCTCGTCAAAAAAGATCGTCGTTCCATACGCTGGTATTTCTCCTTAGGGATGATGCATTCCTGCGGAAATCACAGAGAGAAAAATGGCATTGCAATATTGATTGCAAACTGATTGCCACGCGTTCGGTAACGAAACTCAGGACGGATGACGCGGCCCGGCGCCGCAATCACAACCTCTGTATCAAAGAACTGATTTCCAGTCAGATCCAGACGCGAGCCGAGGGCAATCTGCCATCCCAATATAGGCGATGTAAATTGCAGCTGCAGCTCGGATGGAGCTTCCAAAACATCCGAGTAATACGTTGCAGTACCGTGGATATCCCGGATAGCAAGCGCTGCAGAAAAGCGGTTGCCAGGGCGCATCGGAAGCAACTCCGCCGAAAGTTGCGTAAATGAGTAAGCATCCGATGCGTTGATACGCACCGTTTGCAGCTCGAAAGGTATCCGCTGATGTGAAAGTGATGTAGTTGACCGCACTCTAAAGGATGATTTACTACGGTACGAGGCCACTGTCGTTATCAAGTCGGACTCGAGACGGTTGCCAGATTCAAAATGTGCTTCCATCGCAGAAGCCCCAAAGACCCACGATGAGCTAACCGCGACCATCGGTTTGTTGTCGACAAGGACAGTCTTCAACCGCCGGATGACTTCCTGGCGGTCTGCTATCGTAAGCGAAACTGCCGATGTACCTGCCGGGCCGATTGCTGTTCCTAAAACAGATGGTAGCTGCAGACGTGGGCTGACATCTCGCTTTATCGCGCGTGGCTCCGCTAGGAGAGAGGAGACATCCCCAAGGGGAAGACCTTCTGATTCATTCGTCGATCCAGAAACTTGACCCCGTCGCTGATTGGAAACCTCGTAGGACAGCGCTGCCGATGCGGCATCACCGCGCTTGGCGGTCTGCTCAAACACCACCGCTGCTCCGACGCCGGGTGCCGGCTGGGCCGCATAAGCAAGCGTCGCGACAGGTCCTGAGATTCCCGACTGACGTATCGACAATGGGAGCTGGAAGCGGGTAGCCCGACTTGCCGTTGCCGT
>CAIWTR010000013.1 GCA_903915615.1 uncultured Armatimonadota bacterium | reverse complement strand
CGCTCGAGGAGGGCTACATCTTCATCGGTGAAGACGCCGCCAAACCGCTGGTTGAAGACGTGGAGGACACCGATTGTCTTGCGGTCGACAACCTTGTTCGTTTCTTCATCGCGCTTCTCTACAATAAGAGGTACGCAGACGCCGTTTCGGACGCCAATCTGACTGAAGATTTCCTTCGAGCCAAACTCATCCGTGACGGCATCGTACATGATCGCTGGGGCGCCAGATGTAAACACGTGACCAGAGAGACCATCTGTGGTTGCAATGCGCAGTCCATCCAGATTCGACTCATCCAATCCGAGGGCTGGGCGCTCTGCGATGAGGTCATTTGTCTCAGGGTCATGGACCATCAGAAGACACTTTGTGCCCTGAACAATCATCCCGATTCGGGTCATCAGCCGTCGTAACGTCTCTTCAATCTCGTTGATCTCAGGGGTCGGCTGCGATGAATCATTGGATTCCTGTACGCGACGGTTAAGATCTTGGATGACTTTGTTTCGTTGACTGAGCTCGATTTCCAGATGCGCAATACGCGCTTTCAACTCGTCAAGTGTGCCGTCGAGTGCCATACAGGGTGCGTCCTTACTGTGAAAAATCTGGTTTTCCACATCGTTTGGATACCGACAATGAACTCTACGTGATGTCGGACATCCGGTCTCTGCGGGATTAATACCGCTGTCGAGTATATCCCAGCGGAGTTGTTGGGTTCAATGTGAATGCGTGGTGGAGACCGCTTATCAGGGTTCGAATAAACCACAAGGCGTAGAGCTGGGTTGAAAAATAGGCACCATGGCACAAAGGACAACATCCCGGGGGATGAACCGCAAGTTCGTGACTGGTCTGGCTTCGAGAAGGGATGTCAGTCCCGTTACCGTTGCATTTATAGTGCCTTTGTAAATGTCTACCAATGTGTCCAGGAACATAGCCAATCAGTCTGTGCATCGTTTAATGTCCACGATGTTTGTCAGTGTCGGTGGAAATCTGGGGATGTCCCGCACCGCCTTGAAAGGGCTTCATCGATTTTCTTTCTGTTTACTGCAGTGCTTGATTGTCATTCCTAGGACAACCTATTGCTGGTAGATGACACAGTCATGATGCTTTGGTAGGTGACGATGTGATGTTGCTGTCTAAGGCGTTTGAGTCTTGGCCACATCCGTCTGGCATCGATTTTGTGCACCTGGCATCTGTCCCGCTTGACCTACGGTGCTGTAGTGGAGCGGTGCTGTTTTTACGCCGCCTTAGATAGTTGAATGGGATGTGCGTTTAGGTAGCGGTGAATTGACTCTTGGTCGATGGAATGCTGCAGTGCATCTGACCTGCTTATAAATCCCTGATTGACCAAATCGGCAAGAACACGGTCCATACTGGTCATCCCCGAATCGCCGCCATTTTCGATTGTGTTTGAGAGTTGATGCGTCTTCCCTTCACGAATCAGGGATCTAACTGCTGGTGTTGCCGTCAGGATCTCGATTGCGGCGATGCGCCCTCCATTCACTTTCCGGATGAGCTGTTGCGAGATGATGGCTTGCAGAGACGCCGCGAGCTGGGTGTACATTTGGGGTTGTTGTTCTGCTGTAAACGCATCGATAAAGCGGTCGACCGTACTCAGAGCGCTCCCGGTGTGCAGCGTTCCGAACACAAGGTGCCCGGTCTCCGCTAGTGTAAGCGCGGCCTTCATTGTTTCGATGTCGCGCAGCTCGCCGACAACAATGACATCCAGATCCCCCCGCAGCGCGCTATGCAATGCACTCTGAATGTCGGTTACATCAGTCCCAATCTCGCGTTGATTGACCATCGCCCGTCGATTTTGGAATACGTGCTCAAT
>CAIWTR010000012.1 GCA_903915615.1 uncultured Armatimonadota bacterium | reverse complement strand
GAGGTAGACATTGGATGCGCTGGAAACGGCCTGCTCGATCGGGCGTGTGACCTGCGTCTCCATTTCCTCTGGTGCGACATTTGGCCAGGTCGTGTTGACGACAACGGTCGGGAGCGCGACTTTAGGGAGGAGGTCAAGCGGGAGGCGGGTGAGGGAGACGATACCGAGGAGGACGAGTGCCGCGATGCGCATCGTCACCGCGACCGGCCGCGTTACCGCGAGCTTGCCGATATTCACTTGGATGCCCCGGCAGCCGGCTTGGATTCAGATGGAGCCTTTTCTCCGGATTTCTCCTTGCCGCCTTTGTCTCCTTGTTCTCCCTTGCCGGCACCATCCGGTCCAATGACATTAACCTTGCTGCCATCCTTTGGCGGCGCAAAGCTCATCGTGACAACCATGTCACCCGCGGCAAGTCCGCTGAGAATTTGGATTCCCTTTGCATCCTCGGCGCCAGCTTGTACATCGCGGACACTGACATTTCCTTCGGCATCCACGACGGCCACGACTGTGCCTTGCTTAGTACGCTTGATGGCTTCGCGCGGGACGACAATGGCTTTATTGACGCGGCCGGTCTCAAAGGTAACGCGAGCAAATCCTCCTGCACGAAGGGTGGTCGGCGGGTTTGTGATGACCACGCGGACGCGCAGCTGGCGGCTACCGGCATCCGCGGATGGAAGAATGACATCGATACGCCCCGGGATGGTCTGTTTGTCATCATCCGATGTGCTGACCTCAACCATCGCCCCGATTCGCAATTTAATGGCAGTGTCCGGGTCGACGAGGCAGTCGAGTTGGATGGCGCCACTGGACTGGATTACGACAACGGGTGTGCCAGCAGTAAGCATCGTGCCCGGGTCGGCGAGCCGCTGAGAAATAATTCCATCCGTCGCGGCAATGAGACTTAGCTGCGATTGTTGTTGGATAAGGGCATCGAGAGCTGCGCGTGCGGCGGCGCGTGTGCCTTCCAGTGCCTTGATGTTCTGTTGTGCGACCTTTGCCTGAATCATGTTGGCATCGGCTGCGCGGACCTGCGACAAGCTGGAGTCATAGGTGGCTTTGGCGACTTCGATGTCTGTTTTCGACTTGGCATCCGCGAGGTCCAGCTGCTTTTGTGCCTGTAACAGGAGTGCCTGTGCGGAGCGGAGATTGGAGATGGCGGCATCGACATTGCTGGATGCTGCAGCGAGGTTTGCTTCGCGGACTTTGACATCGGTGGATGCGTTATCGAGTTCTTGGCTTGAGAGAAACCCGCGGGTATTGAGGCTGGCGACACGTTTTTGCCGGGTGATGGCATTGGTGAGGTTGGCATCCGCGCTTGTTTTAGCGGCTTTAGCGGTAGCGACGGAAGCATCGGCTGCATCTACACGGGCTTGCGCATCGGCGACGGCGGAGCGTGCGGTCCCGACGGTCAGTTCTGCGTTGCGTTCGGCTTGGCGGAGAGTGGCATCGGCGACTTTTTGTGCGTTCTTTTGCTGAGCGAGCACTTCCTTGGTGTTGGTGGCTGCGGGCTTTGCGGCAAGGGTTGCTTGTTCGACGCGGCGTTCGGTTTCATTGAGCTGGGCTTGCGCGCGTGCGATTTGCTGTGCGATGTCACTGCCATCGATGCGAGCGATGAGCTGTCCAGCTTTTACGGAGTCGCCTTCATTGACGAGGAGCTCGAGGAGGCGTCCGGTGATGCGGGGAGCGATGCGTTGTTCGGAGACGGCGGAGATGTCGCCGACGACACTGATGGTGGTGACGATGTCTCGGACTTCGACGGGCGCGGTCGTTACATTTGGTGTGCGCTTTGTCTTGCCTGGACCTTCGGCCGAGGCGGCAGCCTTTTCCTTGTTGACGACATTGAGGCGCCATGTGATGGCCCCGCCAACCACGATGAGGGGAATTAGAACCGCAGCGGTCCGTTGCATCCGTCCAGCAGACATAAATGAAATCTCCCGGGATTGTTTGTACCCGGGTCTTACCTTACATCAAATGTGCGGCAGCAAAGTGTGTCACATTGGGGAATTTGTTATCGTTCCTCGGAATTG
>CAIWTR010000011.1 GCA_903915615.1 uncultured Armatimonadota bacterium | reverse complement strand
CGCCTATCGGGGCAATCCCCGCCGCATTGCTTTTTGGTGCCCTCACCAGCGGCTCATCCGCCGCACAGTCCGCCGGCATCCCCGTCGTCGTCCTTCAGGTCATCCAGGCAGTCATCCTCTTCTCCATCCTCGGAGCCCGCTACACAGGCACACTCCTGCGTAACAAATTCGCCAGCGGAGCCACTGCATGAACATCTTGATCGACATCATCACTTATGCAGCTCCCGTCGGCTTTGCCTGCTACGGAGGGCTGCTCAGTGAAAAGGTCGGGATCGTCCAGATCTCACTCGAGGGGATGATGCTGATCGGGGCGCTTGCCGCTGTCATCGCAACAAGCATCACCGGGAATCCAGTGGTTGGCGTGTGTGCCGCGATGGCTTGTGCGATGCTTGCCGCTGCCCTGCACAACCTCTTCACACTGGTGATGCGCTCCGACCACGTCATCGTCGGTACAGCCGTCAACTTCCTTGCCATCGGCATCACCGGAGTCCTCTCAAGAACCCTGCAAAAGTCACATCCGACCATTCTGAAAGCGCAAAGCCTCCCGCTTCTCGTTTCCGGGATGAATGTCCTCACGATGCTGTTCATCCTCCTGATTCCAGCTCTGTGGTGGCTTCTGTATAGGACACGCCTTGGAATAGGCATCGCGGCAACCGGCGAGCTCCCAAAAGCCGTTACCGCTGCTGGCTACAGCGTTTTCCGCTATCGCTTCTTTGCGAGTCTTGCCTGTGGGGCTTTCTGCGGCCTTGGCGGGGCAGCACTTTCAATCGGCATTTCCAACAACTTCACTGACAACATGACCGCATCTAGAGGGTTTGTGGCCCTGGCTCTCATCGTTGTTGGACGGTGGTCACCGCTCTGGACAGCCATCGGGACACTTGCGTTTGCTGGCCTCGATGTCTTCCAGGCAAGCCTTCAAGCAAGTGGAAATACCTGGCTGCCGTACCCCATTCTCCTCGCGCTGCCGTACATTCTGACTCTGGTGGCCCTCGGAACTGCAAAAGCATCCGTCAGACCGCCCAGATACCTTGGCATCACGACAGAATCCCAGTCATGAGCGAATCCTTGAACGACAAGCGATGAAAACGTAGTGCCTTACTTTGCGCCTGCGATTCCTACAATCGGTATACTCGAACATCGTGCAAACTCTTACTGGGCTGGATACAGCTGCTCTAACTAACATCGTCAAATCCATCGGCCAGCCTGCGTACCGGGGCAAACAGCTCGCGGACAGCATTTACACACAACGTGTCCGCAGCATCGATGAAATCACCACACTTCCCGTTGCGCTCCGCCAATCGCTCTCCGAGACCTACACCATCGGGAGCTGTACGGTCATTGGCAAGCAAGAAGCCGTGGATGGAACGATAAAGTACCTTCTCTCCTTCAACGATGGTGAAGTTGTCGAGACGGTCTTTCTACCCTACGAGAACCGTACGAGTATCTGTATTTCAAGCCAAGTTGGATGCCCAATGGGGTGCTCATTTTGCGCTACGGGTACCGAAGGGCTTGTTCGTAACCTGACCACCGCCGAAATCATCGATCAGCTGCTCATTGTCCAGGCTCTCCAGCCCGAAAAACGCATCTCACACGTGGTGATGATGGGAATGGGCGAACCCCTCCTCAATCTGCCAAATGTCATCGAAGCATTGACACTGATGGCAAATGAGATGGGACTTAGCTGGCGTCACCTGACCGTGAGTACCGTTGGCGTCATTCCAGCGATTGAAAAACTGGCCCAAATGGACCTTCCGCTGACGCTAGCAGTCTCGCTGCACGCACCAACGGATGACCTCCGCGATGAGCTGGTCCCGCTGAACCGCAAGCACAACATCGCCCGTCTGATGCAAGCCTGTAGCGAATATGTCTACCAGACCAATCGTCGGTTGACGTTTGAATATGTCCTCTTGGCGGGTGTGAATGACCGTGATGAAGATGCGCACGCCCTTGGAAAGCTCCTCGCAAAGCAACCGCTGTGCGCGCTGAACACGATTCCGTATAACTCCACGGATGTCGAAGCTGCTTACAAACGTCCTCAGTCCGCGAGTACGCGCCGCTTCCGCGATATAGTTGCATCCTACGGAGTAACCGTTACTCAGCGACAGGAACGTGGACAAAAAATCGCCGCTGCCTGCGGTCAGTTGAAACGCTCAGCCTTGCGCTCAGGACATTCCCTCATCCCACTGCAAATGCTGAAAGCAGATGCCTAGGCATGAACACTGAGTCCGATGGTTTGGATGTAGCCACGGATGACTCAATTCGCCTGCCGACCGAGTGGACGCAGGCGGAGTGGCAGGCAGAGCTTG
>CAIWTR010000010.1 GCA_903915615.1 uncultured Armatimonadota bacterium | reverse complement strand
CGAAAGCCCTGACTTGATTCCGGTCGCGACGGCATCACACAGCTTGACGCGGGCATCCCGGACCGCAGGGTCATCCGCACCGAGGACTGGGCAGCGATCGTAAAACCGCGCGAAGTCTTTCGCGAGCTCAAATGTCCAGTTGGCGATGGCGCTCGGGGCGTACCGCGCTCCGGCATCCCGGACCGCACCCGTGATGCGACTCAGCTGTACCACCAGCGCACGCTCATCATCGGTGGTCAACACACTGGAATCAACGTTCTCCGGAACACCGCCGGCTTTCCGGACGATATTGCAGCAGCGCGCATACATATACTGGAGATAGACGCCTGTATTGCCATCAAATGCGAGAATCTTCTCCCAATCGAAGGCGATATTGCGTTCCGGCCCCTGGTGGAGGTCAAAGTAGATGACAGCTCCGAGCCCGATGGTTTCCGCGACGCGCTCGATGTCATCCGGTTGGGAAACTTCGGAGCGGCCAGTTTCCACCTGCTCCATGATTTTTTCCGTTGCGCGGCGAACGGCTTCATCGAGGATTTCATCTGCGAAGATGACATTTCCCTTGCGGGTTTTGAAGCGCTCACCATTGGCGCCGGTCACCATCCCGAACTTGACATGGACAGAGCAGTCGGCGATTTCCGTATAGCCCATCCGCCGGACGAACTCGAAGACCTGCTGGAAGTGCAGCCGCTGCTCAGCTCCGACCACGTAGACATTGCGCGTCGGGGCGTAGGTGTTCCAGCGATGGATGCACGTGGCGGCATCGCGTGTTTGATACAACGTTGCGCCATCGGTTTTGCGCAGCAGGCAGCTCGGATACTTGTCATCAAAGTGAACCGAGACCGCGCCTGATTCCTCGATGGTAGCGACGCCCTTTGCGATGGCATCATCGACGAGAGGGCCAAGCATCGGCTCAAACCAGGACTCGCCAAGCGTTGTGTCAAACGAAATTCCAAGACGCTTGTAGATGGTGTCGAACTCGGTCATCGAAATGTCGACGAGTTTTTGCCAGATGGAGCGCGCCCAGACATCCCCTTCTTCAAGCTTACGGAACCACGCGCGTGCCCGGGTCTTTTTGTCAGGATCCTCTTCGGATGCCTGATAGAACTCGGCGTACATTTTCATCATCGCCGCGACAGGCTCAGCATCCTCCCAGGGTGGGGTCGGGCTATCTTCGATGGCAGCGAGGAGGTAGCCAAACTGGGTTCCCCAGTCACCGAGGTGGTTGTCACCGATGACGTTGTAGCCGAGGGCCTTGTGGATTTTATAGAGCGAATGTCCGATGACGGTGGTTCGGAGCGAGCCGACGTGCAGTTTTTTGGCGATGTTTGGGCTGGAGTATTCAACGATAATCGTCTGTCCGGCGCCGAGGGCCATATCGTGTCCGAAAGCATCCGGTGCCGCGGCTATATCGGCATACAGCTGCGTCGCAAGCGCTCCCGTGTCGACCTTGAAGTTGACAAAGCCACCGGCAGCTTCCACGGAGCGGAAGACGGTTCCGGATGTTTGGATGGCATCTGCGATACGCGCTGCGACATCGGGAGCGGGCTGTCCAAGCTCTTTGGCGATAGGGAAAACGGCGAATGCGAGGTCGGCAAGCTCACGCTGCTTTGGCTCCGCGAGCTGGATACTGGCGGCAGGTGCTATCCCTGTCGCCGCGATGAGGTCCCGTGCGCTGCTCCGCAGCAAATCGT
>CAIWTR010000009.1 GCA_903915615.1 uncultured Armatimonadota bacterium | reverse complement strand
TATCCGGCAAACATGGAAGGGGTTAGCCCCGTGGACGCATGACAACCCACTCATGCTCCACCTCACATCGACAGCTGATGAGACTGTACGCACCGCTATCGACCAATGTGCCGAGTGCGGCTTTGAGATGGTGATCTTTTCGTTCGGCTCTGGCCTGAATATGGAAGACACAAGTGCTCAAAACATCCAGAAGTTTAAAGCATTTGCAGACTACGCTCATAGTAAACGGATTCGTATCGGTGGCTACAGCCTATTGGCAAGCCGTAGCGTGGCTCCCGAACACGATGTCATCAACCCTGCAACAGGTAAGACGGGAGGCACCATCTTCGGTAACTCCCCGTGCCTCTGTTCAAGCTGGGGGCTAGACTACTTCAAGCGCATAAAGCAATTCCTGAAAGAAACAGATTTTGACCTGCTTGAACATGATGGAAGCTATCCTGGGGATGTTTGTGCGTCTACAAAGCATCCCGGGCATCGCGGCAAACAAGATTCTCAGTGGAGACAGTTTGAACTCATCAGGGATCTCTATCTGTGGTGCCGCAAGAACGGCATTTACCTAAACGTGCCCGATACCTATTTCTTGTGCGGATCAAACAAAGTTGGGATGGGCTACCGTGAGACAAACTGGTCTCTTCCGAGGTCGCTCCAACACATTCATGCCCGTCAGAATATGTTTGATGGTACTTGGGAAAAGTTACCATCCATGGGTTGGATGTTCGTTCCTCTGGTTCAGTACCATGGTGGCGGCGCGGATGCGACCATCGAACCATTACGTGAGCACTTGGATGACTACAAGCGTCATTTAGACAGCTGCCTTGGCTATGGCGTTCAGGCTTGTTACCGTGGACCACGTCTTTACGATGGGCCAGAAACCAAGGCGATGGTCATTAGAACCATCACGAAATATAAAAAGTACAGAAAACTACTTGAGGGCGATATCACCCATATTCGCCGCCCGGATGGCCGCCATATCGACGCCATCATCCATACCGATGATACAAACGCTGGCCGGATGATGCTGGTCGCTTACAATCCGGCTTCATCCAACCAATCGACGACGCTTGCCTTACCAGATTCACTTTCGCCATACAAGTCCATTAGGATCATCGATACCGATACAGGGAAGTCATCGAATCTGACTCCTCGCCCAAATGGTAAGTTTCTCATCGACTTGACGGTTGACGGCGGAACAATGCGGATGTTAGAGTTGATTCAATGAACACGTTCGCAGCAGACGTGCTCGGGTGCAAAACTCCACTCATTTTGGCACCTCTCGCACACCTGGCGTCAAATGAACTGATTGCTACCATCACAAACGCTGGCGGCATCGGAACACTCCCTGTCCATCGCCTAAAGCCTGAGCAAACCAGAGAGCGACTCCAGCAGATACGATCACTAACTAGTGGCCCAATCATGGTTTCGTTTACGGGCGAATGGGAACGAGATGAAAATCTTGATGTCCTTCTAGAATTCGAAATACAATTGGCGATGGTTTTCTGGTGGAACGCCCCACGTCTAATTCATCGCCTTCAGGCACATGGCATCAAAGTTGGTTGGCAAATTGGAACGGATGACCAGCTCTCAGATGCTCTCAGCCGTGATGCCGACTTCATCATTGCGCAAGGTTTGGAAGCCGGTGGCCACGTTCGTTCTCCCCACCGCCTCGACGATCTACTCACCCTGATTCGCAATCGTACCGATTGTCCCGTAGTTGCTGCGGGCGGAATCAACACTCCGTCACGCGCTGGAGAGCTTGTGCCAAGTGCGGCATCCGCGGTGATGCTCGGGACACGTTTCTGAGTTTCCGATGAAGCAAGCAACTCGGATTCCGATCGAACCTTACTGATTGATGCAAAATGGGAATCAGTCGTACTAGATACAAGTCTTCGTGGCGATTGGCCCTGTGCATTTCGCCGCAGGCTCACAACGGGTGGCGATCTGGACATCCCGGAACGCTATGCAAATACCAACGTTTCCGAAATCAAGAGCGTTCTGCCGGCCGCTCAAATAGTCGCTGACTTCGCAAAAGTTCTCAACCAGTAAGGCCAAGCCTCCCAGTATCGTTGCCTGCTGCAAAACATAGTCGATAAGATACGTCATGCATACGGCAGAGGTGGTGCAGGGTGTTCTTCCTACTATGGGTCGGCCATCACTGACACTCCCATCCATCACCCTTGCTTCCTTTGAAGGCCCACTCGATCTCTTACTCCACTTAGTTCGCGATGGCCGGATGGATATTTTCAATCTTCCAATCTCTGAGCTCTGCGACAAGTATCTGACCGTGTTGCATTCCTACGATGAGCTGAACCTCCACGTTGCCGGTGAGTTTCTGGTGATGGCGGCAACGTTGATTGAAATCAAGTCCAGGATGTTGCTGCCGAAGGTTCCATCTGATCCGCCATCCGACGATGATGGTAACGGACCTGACCCGCGTATGGAGCTGGTTCAGCGCCTCCTCGAGTATTCCAAGTATCAGGAAATGTCTGAATGGATGCAGACTGTCGAAGGTGAGCGTCGCAACGTGTTTGTGAGAGCGCAGTCTCCCCTTGCTCCAGAGTTCCGTATCCCCCCTCAGTTTGGTGAGCTCAGTGCTGATCAGCTGGTGGCCGCGATGCAACGTATTCTCGATGCCATGGGAGCTGGTGAACGCCAAGTGACCAGCGTCCGTAGACATCGCCTTACAGTAAGGCTTACGATGCGCATTCTTCTTACGCGCATCACC
>CAIWTR010000008.1 GCA_903915615.1 uncultured Armatimonadota bacterium | reverse complement strand
ATGGATTACCTGTGAGACATTATAACAAACATTTGTTTGCTTTAAAGGGAATAATTAAAGAGTCACACCGCTGCGGCGCAAAATCGCCGAACGTAACATTCCAAGCGCCTGCTGCGTACTCCGCAAACGTACATCCTGACGCGAACCAGTGTGCACCGTGCGAATCACATCGACGCCATCCGGATGCGCAAGGCCAACAAACACCAGCCCAACCGGCTTGTCATCCGAGCCGCCACCCGGACCCGCGATACCCGTGATTCCGATGCCATACGTCGCACCCGAAACCTTGCGAATCCCGACCGCCAGCTCCGCAGCAACATCGTGGGAAACAGCACCAACCGCATCCAATGTCGCCTGCTGCACGCCAACCAACGCAACTTTTGTCGCATTGGAATACGCCACCACACCCGTCCCAAAGACCTCGCTTGACCCAGGAACCGCCGTGATACGCCCCGCAAGCAGCCCACCCGTACACGACTCCGCCGTCGCAACCATCTCGCCGCGCTCAACAAGCATCATCACCACACGGGTTTCCAAGTCATCATCGTTGTCCGAATAGACCGCAATCCCAAGCCGGGACTTAATCTCATCCACAACTGGCTGAATCAGTGCATTCGCCAAATCGGTTGTCATAGCACTCGCCGTCACGCGCAGCTGCACCTCCGCCTGCTTTGCATACGGCGCAACACTTGGATTCGAACCCTTCATCAAGTCCAAAAGCTGTGACTCCGCCTCCGCCTCGCCCATGCCCACGAGGCGGAGCGTGCGGCTTACGATCACCTGCTCGGATGTCCCCAAGTACCGACGCAGCATCGGAAGCAGACTCGCCTCAACCATCGGCTCAAACTCACTTGGCGGACCCGGCAGCGCCACCACAACCTTGCCGGCATGCTCAATCCACAGCCCCGGCGCCGTCCCGTAACTGTTTGGCATCGGAAGCCCGCCCACAGGCACATCCGCCTGGCGGAAAATACTTGGCTTCGGCTGCATAATTCCCTTGCGCGCAAACCATTGCGTCAAATGCGCCACCAGCTCTGGGTCGCGCTGCAGCGGAACGCCAAGCGCACCCGCGATGGCATCCCGGGTAAGGTCATCCTGCGTCGGGCCCAAGCCGCCGATACAAATCACAATATCTGCGCGGGACAACGCCTGCCGTAACGTGTCACCAACACGCACCGCATTGTCGCCAACCGTCGTGCGGAAAAAGACATTCACGCCAAGCGCGGAAAGACGCTGCGCCAAAAATGGAGCATCCGAGTCCAGAATCTGCCCGAGCAGCAGCTCCGTCCCGATAGAAACAATTTCTGCGGTTATCACAGCACGGATTCTACCAACCGACGCCCCGAATCCACGCTACAATTGCACTGTTTCCAGGTCCCGCTTACGCATTCACCGCTGAATACACCTGGACCACATCCAACCAACCGGACATCCCCCATGAACCAACCCCGTATCGCCGCGTTTCCAAAATGCTACATGGATGAGCTCTGCATCCACAAAACCATGACCGTCCCGCAGTGGATTGAGCTGGCATCCACCCTCGGCGTGGATGGCCTTGAGTTCTACGCCGGCTTTATGGAAACCGACCCCGCTTGGATTGCAGATATTCGCGCGCGCCTCGATGCACATGGCCTTGAAATGCCGATGCTTTGCTGCTCCCCAGACTTCACGAGCGACAATATCGATGCCGAAATCGCCAAGGAAATTGAGTGGATTAAGCTTACATCCGCATTCGATGGCAAATACTGCCGCGTTCTCTCCGGGCAGCGCCGCCCCGACCTCACCACCGAGCAGGGGCTTGACCGCGTCGCCGGCGCCATCGAGGCCTGTCTCAAAGCAGCGGATGACTACGACATCACCCTCATCCTCGAAAACCATTACAAGGACAACTACTGGACTTACCCCGAGTGGGCGCAGTCATCCGAGCGCATCGCAGCCCTGATCGCGCGTATCGACCACCCCCGCTTTATGATCAACTACGATCCATCCAATGCCTTCCTCGCTGGCGAAGATCCTCTTGATGTCCTTGAAGTCGTCAAGCACCGCGTCATCACGATGCACGCATCCGACCGGACGCTGCTTTATGGCACGATCGAGGATTTGCGGAATGAAGAAAATGATGCCATCGGGTACGCGAGTCGCCTCTCCCACGGGGAAATAGGCAAGGGTCTGAATGACTACGATGCCATTTTCACTACCCTGAAAGCCGCCGGGCGCACACCGGACTGGGTGAGTATTGAGGATGGCATGAATGGCATCGATGAGCTCAAGCGCAGCGTCGATTTCGTCCGCCGTAAGGTTCAGCAGCATTTCCCAGCCTGAACACACATTTAGTAGAAAGACACCACTTTTATGAAACCGATTGTCCAGATTTCCCTCGACCTGATTGACCTTGATGAAGCATTGAAGACCGCTGAAATCGCGATGCGCGCTGGCGTTGACTGGCTGGAGGCCGGCACCCCTTTGCTGCTTGCAGAAGGTGTCCACGCCGTGCGTGCCCTGCGCCGCGAGTTCCCGAACACGCCGATTGTGGCAGACCTAAAGACGATGGATGGCGCTTATCTCGAGGCCGAAGTGATGGCAAAAGCTGGCGCATCCCATGTTGTGATCATGGAGCGTGCGCACCCGGAATCCATTCGGAGAATTGTGGAAGCCGGCCGCGATTTTGGCGTTAAGGTGATGGGCGACAACCTCGGGGCTCCTGATATGGTCGCATCCGCCAAGCGTCTTGAGGACCTGGGTTGCGATTATGTGATCCACCATATTGGCTTTGATGAGCGCAATGGCTATGCGGCGCGTGGCGAGCGGATGCCGAGTCCTCTCGACCAGCTGCGTGATGTTGTCAATGCGGTCAGCGTTCCCGTGCAGGCGGTGGGTGGTCTGACGCTTGAGCAGGCGATTGCATGTCCAAGTTATGGCGCGCCGCTGGTGGTGCTTGGCGCGCCGCTGGCGATTGACAACTCATCCTTCCAGACGGCGAGCGGCGACCTCGAGGGTCTGCTGCGCCTGATTTGTGAAAAGGTGCATGCATATGCGGATTAATGGCCCGGTACTGATCACCGGGTCGGTCTCCGGAATTGGGAAGGCGACGGCGCGTCGGGCGATTGCTTGCGGCGCGGATGTCATCATCCATGGGATTGACCAGGCATCCGCAGATGCGGTTTGCGCCGAGCTTGGGGCAGCCTTTGCGGTGAGCGGTGACCTGTCGGACCCGGCAATTCCGGGGATGCTGATCGATGCGATCATTGGTAAGTTTGGGAGTATTTACGGCATCGTCAACAACGCCGCGAACACCGGACGGTCGGTGCTGGATAACACGACTCCAGAGCTGTTTGACAACATGATGGCGGTGAATGTGCGTGCGCCTCTCTTGCTGATTCAAGCGGCGACGCCGCACATGGCGGCAAATGGCGGCGGGCGGATTGTGAATATCGGCTCGGTGAATGCGTGGTGTGGCGAACGGAACCTGCTGGCGTATTCGATTAGCAAGGGGGCGCTGCTCACATTGACGCGCAATCTGGGCGACTCTCTGGGTCCGATGGGTATTCGGGTGAATCAAATCAACCCTGGCTGGGTGCTGACGGAGAACGAGATCAAGATCAAGCGTGCGGAGGGGATGCCCGATGACTGGCCAAACCGCCTCCCGGTGACGACGACTCCGAGCGGCAGTCTCATCGACCCAGATGAGCTTGCGGCCACGGTGTGCTTCTTCCTCTCCGACCTTGCGCCGCGCGTGAGCGGCACCATCATGGACTATGAGCAGTACCCGGTCATTGGAAGGAACCCCCCGAAGGTGACGGTTTAGGGGGGGAGCACACCAATGACTTTGGGAATGAACAGCTCACGTCCGGTGAACAGGCGGTGGCGCGGGCAACGATTATGCGTTACTTAGGAGTTTGATTGGAAAGGAGACTGAAGCCATGAGCAAAGAAAAGCCCACACCCGGTGGTCGCGGCAAAGTGAATGCCAAAGTCTCCCTCGTCCGGTCATCAGCGGCGGAATATCTTACTTTTGTGGCGGCTGGTGGCAACTCGGATGCCAGCGTAGAGATGCGTTACGAAGATGAAAACGTCTGGCTTACGCAGAAGATGATGGCGGCACTCTACGATGTCTCCATTCCAGCCATCAACCAGCACTTGAAGCGCATCTTCAGTGACAACGAACTGGATGAGATTTCAGTTGTTAAGTCCTACTTAATAGCTGCCGCCGATGGCAAAAACTACCAAACGAAGCACTATAGCCTGCAAGCGATTATCGCCGTAGGCTTCAAAATCGAAAACGAGCGCGCCATCCAGTTCCGTAAATGGGCCAACCAGATCGTGAAGGACTACACCATCCAGGGCTGGACCATGGATGTGGAGCGCCTCAAACACGGCGGCACGCTGACGGATCAATTCTTTGAGCGGCAGCTTGAAAAGATCCGGGAAATCCGGCTCTCAGAGCGAAAGTTCTATCAGAAGATCACGGACATATACGCTACCGCGCTAGATTACGACCCGTCCGCCACAGCCACAAAGCGGTTTTTCGCAGCAGTGCAAAACAAACTGCACTACGCCGTGCATGGCCAAACAGCGGCTGAGGTGATTGTGGACCGCGCCGACCATCGAAAGCAAAACATGGGACTGACGACTTGGGAGGCCGCACCGACGGGGAAGATCCAACGCTACGACGTTTCCATCGCCAAGAACTACCTCTCAGACTTCGAAATGGGCCAACTGCAGCGCATCGTCTCCGCCTACCTCGACATGGCTGAGATGCAGGCGATGAGAAAGATTCCGATGACCATGGAAGACTGGGAAAAGCGTTTGAGTGGTTTCCTCCAACTATGGGACCGCGAGATCCTTCAGGACGCAGGAAAAGTGTCGGCGGAACTGGCAAAGGCCCATGCCGAGAGCGAGTTTGAGAAATACCGGATCGTCCAGGACAAGCTGTTCGAGTCGGACTTCGATCGGATGCTCAAGCAATCGCCACTGTCGAGAGACACACCATAAGACTCAGAGAATCCATTTCTTCCTCCCCGAACTCGCTCCGTGCGTGAGCGGCACCATCATGGACTATGAGCAGTACCCAGTCATCGTAAGGAACCCTCCGAAGGTGACGTTGTAGGGGGGATGACTTACAGACGGTAGCTTTTCTTCCCAGATCTGAGAATCACTTGTTTTCGGCCAGTTATCAGGTGCGCGGAAACACCACATCTAACTCGACTAACCCACCGGCTGTATCCGATATGCCGTTGCCCAGAAGCTGCCAATCCGCACCATCCGCTTCATCATCCGATACACCTGCTTCAAACCTGACACAGCCTTTCGATTACGGAAGTCATCGATAGCCCAGGATGCATTTGCAAGGCTGCTGAGCAAATAACCCTGCAGCGAAACAAGGCGCTGCTGCGGCGTAATGTCAGTTAGCATCAACACCTCGCGGCGGACTGCAGGCTCACCAGCCGACATCGCCTTTCCGTTTTGCGTGACCGCTCCGGGATGCACGCGCTTGTTGAGCGTAAACGTACCCGTTCGTGGAATATCACCCTGACGCGTTAGATCAAGCCATAAAAGCCAATCCTCACTGGGTTGGCAACGGGTCACAAACCCTGCTGTCTTCGCAAACGCATCCCGGCGGATAAGCGCAAGCGCTGGCGTCGCAATCCCACACCAAATCACCATCGATGCAAATGTTTCAGGAGCACCAAATGGAACATTTTCAGCAAGCCCACTGAGACCAACCGCGATTCGCTTGGCGCCATAACAGGTTTCAAGAGTCTCTGTTGAAAACCCATTGTCATCACAGTGCAGTGGCAAGCCCGTAACCGCAGGTGCCTCCGGAAATGCAGCCGCAAGCGCATTCAAACGCTCAAGCGCATCTTCCGTCAACCAGTCATCATCATCATGAAACATGATGTAACGGCTATCCGGATGCATGGCAGCCATCCCGACATTACGCGCAACGGATACACCAGCATTTGCCTGTCGGATGTACTGAATACGTCCATCTACAGCGGCAATGGCAGGTAAAACGTCCGCAGTACCATCGGATGATCCATCATCGACGACAATCAGCTCCCAAGCAGTAAATGCCTGACTCTGAATCGCAGCAATCGCACGGGTGACATACTTAGCCCGGTTATACGTTGGGATGATAATACTGATCAGTGGCGTCATAGCATCGTAATCGTGCAACTATCATGCCGTCTTTAAGGGACACATAAGCAACCCTATTGACATCCATCAAATGCTTGCCCCAATGCAAAGGCTAGCGGTAAGGTTCAAGCATGGAAATCAGCCTAGCCCCTCTCAACCTCACAAAGCGCGTCCCACTGCGCATCAGCCGTGGAACGATGGCAGGCTCCACGAATGCGATTGTCAAAGTAACCCACGATGGAATCACAGGCTACGGCGAAATGTCACCCAGCCAAGTCACCAAAGACACGATGGAATCCGCTGCCATTTCTGTCGAACGCTGGCAAACGGCTTTTGTACATGCATCCCCACTCGAGCGCGAAACCGTCCTTCGGGATGCAGATATCCTCCTCGAAGTCCTCCCGGGAATCGGCGGACGCGGTGGAACCGGAATCCTCGCAGCCTTCGATATCGCCCTCTGGGACTGGTTCGGTAAACGCATCGGCCTTCCGCTCTACCAAGTTTTTGGACTCGATATCCGTAAGAGCGCCGAAACCAGCGTCACGGTTGGCATCAACACCCCGGATGCTGCCGCGGACCACGCACGCGAATGGATTGCGCGCACTGGATCCCGACATCTCAAAATCAAGCTCGGGAGCCCGGATGGCATCGCCGCCGATATGGACATGTATATGGCGGTTCTCAATGCGGTTGATCCAAATGTCGTGATGCGCGTGGATGCGAACTGTGGCTGGACAGAATCCGATGCGCGCATCATGATTCCATGGCTTGCCGAGCGACGTGTCGAATATGTTGAGCAGCCTCTTGCATGCGGCGATGAGGAATCACTTGCAGCCCTTCGCCCTACGCCCGTGCCAATCTTTCTGGATGAGAGTATCCACAGCGCAACAGATGTCCCTAAGTTCGCCCATTTGGTGGATGGCGTCAACGTCAAGCTGATGAAATCCGGCGGCATCTCGGAAGCCATCCGCATTGTGCACACCGCACGCGCATTTGGCCTGCAGACAATGCTTGGCTGTATGTCAGAGTCATCCTTGTCCATCGCAGCCGGTGTCCATATCGGGCCACTCTTCGACCACCTCGACCTTGATTCGCACCTCAACACCGCGGATGACCCCATCATCGGACTTGGGTTCGAAAATGGTCGCGTAACACAAAGCGGACGACCGGGTCTTGGAGTGGATGTCCCTGAAAGCGCATAGTTTCGTCGTAACCCAACCCATCGATCCTGGAGGTTTATATGCTCACACAACGTGATTGCCTTGCATTGCTTATGCACGGGCAGCTCATACCTGGACCACGCAGCCAGGGAAAGATGGGGCATGGTCTGCTTCGCTATGGAAGCTATCCCATCGCCGCCGTGATTGACCGTGAGCATGCTGGACAAACATCCACGGATGTCACAGGCATCCCCGGAGATGTCCCCATTGTTGCGACCATCGAAGAAGCCATACAACTCGGTGCGAACACACTCATTCCGGGTATTGCGCCACCGGGAGGAATCCTTCCGAGTAGCTGGTCGGATGAGCTGATACATGGCCTGCTTGCCGGGTGTAACCTGATTAATGGTCTCCATAAGCCGATGGTAGATGACCCGATGTACGCGAGCGCGCTCCAAGAAGACTCTTGGATTTGGGATGTCCGTGTCGAACCTCCCGGACTTCGCTCGGGTACCGGAGCCGCCGCCGCCATCGATATTCCACGCGTACTGACCGTTGGGACCGATATGGCTATCGGGAAGATGACTGTGTCCCTTGAATGCGATCGTGCCGCAACCCACCTTGGCTACCGTTCTGAGTTTCTCGCGACGGGTCAGATTGGCATTTGTATATCGGGGAAGGGTGTTCCCCTTGATGCTGTCCGGGTTGACTTCGCCCCTGGATCGATTGAACAGCTTGTCATGGATGCTGCTCACGACAAGGATGTCCTTTGGATTGAAGGACAGGGAAGTGTGCTGCACCCTGCATCTACAGCCTGGCTTGCGCTGATCAGGGGTGCCGTACCAACCCACCTGATTCTCTGCCATAGAGCAGGTCAGGAAACGCTGGCACGTGTGCCTAGTGTCCGCATCCCGCCGCTCAAAGATGTCATTTCGCTCTTTGAAACCGTGGCCTGTGCAGGCGGCGCGCTCACGCGACCCGTAACTGTGGGAATTGCGGTTAACACATCGATGCTTAGCGATGAAGAAGCGCGAGATTACCTCGCAAATGTAACGAATGAGACTGGCCTTCCAGCAACGGATCCGGTGCGCTATGGCGCAGCTGAGCTTGTACACGCCGTATTTTCCAATAAGTAATTGGTAGCGGAGAACATCAAAAAGGGCGGCTCCGGAGAACGAATTCCCCGGAGCCGTTTTGCTCCCCGCTCCACATTACTCTTCGTAAAAAATGGGGCGATTATGACAAAAAGTCACAAATAAATACGCACTATTTTCGGACCGTGTACGCATCACAAACCGTAGTGACCTTCTAAAAGTCAGCGTTGCCTGGCGTACGTGGGAATGGAATCACATCACGGATATTCTTCATCCCCGTCACATACATCACCAAACGCTCAAGACCCAGTCCAAAGCCCGCATGCGGGACCGTTCCGTACTTGCGGAGCTCGAGGTACCACCAATACGGCTCAAGCGGCAGGCCACTGCTTGTGATGCGATCCACGAGGACATCGTGGCGCTCCTCGCGCTGCGAGCCACCGATGATTTCTCCGATGCGTGGAACAAGGACATCCATGGCGCGCACCGTTTTGTTGTCCTCATTCATCCGCATATAAAACGCTTTGATTTCCTTCGGATAGTCGGTGACCACAACCGGTTTTTTGAACACATCCTCAGTCAAGTAGCGCTCGTGCTCTGATTGAAGATCAACGCCCCACTGCACTGGGAATTCCCAGCTACGATTAGCCGCTTCGAGAAGCTTGACCGCCTCGGTATACGTCACATGCTCAAAAGCTGAGTTTGCGACATGCTCAAGGGTTTCAATAACCGTGTTGTCGATGCGTTGATTGAAGAACTCAAGGTCCTGTCCACAATTATCGAGCACATGTTTGATGACATAGCGCAAAAACTCTTCGGCGAGTGCACGGTCGCCATCGAGGTCACAGAATGCCATCTCAGGCTCAACCATCCAGAACTCAGCCAAGTGGCGCGGCGTGTTGGAGTTCTCAGCCCGGAATGTTGGTCCAAATGTGTAGACATTTGAAAATGCCGTCGCAAAGATTTCCGCTTCAAGCTGACCAGACACGGTGAGGTGTGCGGGCTTGCCGAAGAAGTCCTGTGAAAAGTCGACGGACTTATCCTCGGTCCGCGGAAGGTTTTGCATGTCAAGTGTCGTAACACCAAACATCGCGCCTGCACCCTCGCAGTCACTCGTGGTGATCAGCGGGCTATGGACATTGATGAAGCCGCGCTCTTGGAAAAACTTGTGGATGGCCCACGAGACGGCGTTACGCACGCGGAAGACCGAGCCAAACGTGTTTGTCCGCACACGAAGGTGAGCCTTTTCACGCAAGAATTCGAGCGAATGGCCCTTCTTCTGCATCGGGTACGTGGTCGTGTCGGATGCTCCAACAAGCTCAATCTCATCGGCGCGTAGCTCGACAGATTGACCCGCTCCCGGAGACTCGACAAGCTCTCCCTTTATGGATACACAGGCACCTGTGCCAATACTGGCCGGGACACCACCATCCACCACAACCTGTAAATCTTTGAAGCAAGAGCCATCCGTGAGCTGGATAAACCCTGTTTCCTTCGAATTACGAAATGTCTTTACCCAACCGCGGGCGGTCACGGGTGTTCCAGGCTGTAGCTGGAAGAGATCGACGATGCGTTCACCTATACGAATCATGCATTGAGAATACCAAATCCAGCGGGATTGGGGATGTTCGTGCAAGCGTTTATCGAAAGATCCTGTGAGGGTAACTCACATCGCCCAAACAATGAGGGGAAATCATCTTTAAAAACTGCCATCAAGGGATTCAAGTGTGCCTTGGAGTAGCGGCTCTGCATTCCGCATGGCTTAAACAATACAGCCCCTGCTGGTTGGACCGGGGATGTACGTTCCGCCATTTTTACATACAGCCTTCGTGACAGAGCTCAATATAGTTAGATAAATAACCACTCATAAACAAAACAGCCCCTGCTGGAACAAGGGCTGTTTGGAAATGAATCAACCGACAAACATCTTGAACTAAAGGACGTGTGTGCCACCTTCAGAGCAGGATGGATATGTGCCAATTGCCCCGGGGATGTACGTTCCGCCATCCGGGCACACCGGCAACGTCTTGATGTAATCCGAGAGGTTTGTAATCCCTGGAACAGGACTTCCATCCGCCAGACGCTTATCAACCGCGTACTGCTTCTTGGCTGATTCGATTTGATGCAGGTTTGAAGAACAGGCCTTTGACCGAGATGTTTCACGTGCCGTCATGAAGTTTGGCACGGCAACTGCAAGGAGAATACCAACAATCAGGACAACGATCATGATTTCCACGAGTGTAAATGCGCGCTTGACGCTCTTTGCGATGTTCATTTGATTATCTGATCCTTATGGTGGCGGATGCCGCGGGTACACAACAATTCTTGGTTGCACCACGCAACTACCATTAGGGTTGGTCCAACCGCATAAATACGGGTTTCCGCGAAAAAACTGCATGACTGAATCGTTGATTACGAGTGCTTTCCGGTGCAGTGGACTGCCACGTATAATGGCCGTATGTCAATTTCCCCTTGGATGGTGCTGGTAATTGGATTTGCCTTAGGTAGCATTCCGTTCGGCGTCCTGATGGGCAAGCTCCGAGGCGTTGACATTCAGGCAACAGGCTCAGGAAACATCGGTGCTACGAATGCAATCCGATCAATGGGAAAGGGCCCCGGGATCATCGTTTTCATCCTGGATGCTCTGAAAGGTGCGGTCCCGGTACTGATTGCCAAGGCCGCACACACTGAACCATCCTGGTTTGTCTATGCCGGCCTCGTAGCCATCGTTGGGCATATCTTCTCCCCGTGGGTTCGCTTCAAGGGCGGAAAAGGCGCAGCAACAGGCCTCGGCGTCCTGTTTGGTCTGGACCTGCCATTGGCGCTGGGCACATTTGTCCTGTTCATCCTTGCTTTTGTCGTTAGTGGCAAGCGTGTCTCTGTAGGCTCGATGGTAGCGGCACTCGGTCAGGCCGCCGTGGTGTGGTTTCTACCCGAGCGCACCCTTGCAGAAAAGCTGCTATGCACCGCAATTGCTGTTTTCATTTTGGTGCGCCACAAAGACAATATT
Source organism: uncultured Armatimonadota bacterium (assembly GCA_903915615.1). Classification (GTDB taxonomy): domain Bacteria; phylum Armatimonadota; class Armatimonadia; order Armatimonadales; family Armatimonadaceae; genus CAIRTT01. The sequence goes on along the minus strand of CAIWTR010000008.1, from coordinate 1,396 downwards.
GAGCGCCTCATCAAAGGTGAAGAAAAGCCTCTCGACTTGAAGTAGTTTCATCACAAGACACGTGGACAAAAAATAAAAGCCATCCGAATCCCGGATGGCTTTTCTGCTACTGACTTCGTCTGGCGAGCGCCGTCATATCGCGAATCGTGATGCGATAGAGGCCATCCACGGCGATGTACTGTTTTGTCTTGAAGAAGCCGACGGCTTTATTGACAGATTCCCGGGATGCGCCTACAAGACCGGCCAGGTCATTTTGTGTGAGGCGCAGTGGAATGCGAATTCCATCGGGTGTCTGCTCACCATGTTCACGTGCAAGGAGGACCAGCTGCCCAGCGATGCGCCCATAGACATCCTGGCTGGATAACATCCGAATCCACTCTGTAGCCCTGCGCAGACGCTTGGAAACGTACTTTAGAAGCGCCAGCGTGATTTCAGGCATGTCCAGCATGATGGCATCAAAGTCATCCGCACTTAAGTGGAGAACATCGGTTGAATCGAGAGCGACTACATCGGCGCTTGCAACCGCGCCATCGATAGCCGACAGCTCACCGAAGAAGTCACCAACTCGAAGCACAGCGATGATGGTTTCATCCACATCATCGGAGTACGAAATCTTGACCTTGCCACGCACAAGCATGAACAGGCCTTCTTTTGGAGCATCTTTATGGAGGATGACTGCCTTATCTTCATACGAACGTAGCTTACACTTTGCGGCAATCGCATTCCGCTGCGCTTCCGTGAGGTCGCGAAAAAGTGGGATCTGCTCGATGAATGGCGAGTACATACTTTTCTAGCCTACCGTAACTTCATTAAGAGTCTGTTGGATGGCTCCGGCGAGGGAGACGAAAAATGGAATGCCGCCGGTACTTCCAAGTGCTTCGCTGACAGCGCGCTCAGGATGAGGCATCATCCCAAGAACATTGCGATCCGGTCCACCAATGATTCCTGCGATGTCGCTAAGGGATCCATTTGGGTTTTCGGCATAGCGGAAGGCAATGAGATCGTTTTCTTCAAGCTCTGCCAATGTCTCAGGGCTGCAGACATAACGTCCTTCGCCGTGGGCAATCGGGATGATGACATTTCCGCCGACTTCGTACTCGAAGAGGAAAGGAGAGTCATCGGTGCAGACCTTCAACACAGTTGGCTTGCAGACGAATGTAAGGCCTGAGTTGCGGGTCAATGCACCTGGGAGCAAGCCGGCTTCGCAGAGGATTTGAAACCCATTACAGATGCCAGCGACTGGTCCGCCATCCGCCGCAAAGTCTGCCACAGCATCCATCACCGGTGACATCGCCGCCACCGCTCCTGCACGCAGCGCATCGCCGTAGGAAAAGCCGCCAGGAACGATAATCGCATCGATACCCGTGAGGTCTGTATCCTGATGCCAGAGCATTTT
>CAIWTR010000007.1 GCA_903915615.1 uncultured Armatimonadota bacterium | reverse complement strand
GTGCGAATCCCCAAGACAGTACCTGTGTGAGGATGGTAACCGCTAACTGGCGTCCTGACTTCTGCACCAACATCGGTTGTTCAACCACTTGTTCCGCGGTCATGCTTTTTCCAGTGCGGGATGCGTACGCAAACCACGACTCAGCGCCATCGCAGGAATCTCAACCACACGATGAAAGACCCAGGTGAGGCCAAGGAGAATCCCAAAGCCAACCGTTGAGGAGAATGCAAGACGTTCTGTATGTGTCAGATGCAGTGTGCTAATGGCGATTTTCAAGAGTGCTGCTTGTATTGGGACGTGAAGCAAGTAAAGCGAATAAGATCGCTCACCAATCCAAACCAGTGGCTTGAGCTCAAGAACGCGTCGCAGAGGTGACTTTGCTGTCGTACAAGCAATCAAAAGGGCTGCGATCGCAACCATCACAATCGCATCCTGTGCCAGCTGTACCGTCTGATACTTGGCATAGGGTATTGCCTGTGTCCAAAATGCGACACCGCCAAGCCCGCCAAGAAAGACAAACGGCCACACAGCAACCGCTCGCAAGCGCTGCGCTACCTGGTGTCCCGATTTTGCGATCCAGCTTCCAGCCATCCCGAATACAAACGCACCGACGAAGTGAATCGCCGCACGGTCCAGCCGGGTGTCCATCACCAGATAACTGACTCCATATGCTGCCAAGGCGATACCTGCCGCAGCGATCCAACCGAACCGTTTACGCATAAGCGCAACCAGAATTGGGAACAGCATGTAGATTTGCAGCTCAGTGGCGATGGACCATAGTGAGTAGTTGATCTGGCCTGTGCCGAAAACATTTTGGATGAGCAGAAAGTGTGCGGCGATGTCACTGGGTCTTGGGTGTGCTGAGAAGTCAAAGTGCATCCCTGCCGGGTACTTGAACATCGTGAAACAGATCAGGATGCTAATCACCAGCGCTGCGTAATAGGGAGGAACGATACGTGCGATACGCCGCGCCATGAACTGCCTAAAAGCAATTGGTTTTGCAAAATCTCCGCCAGCGAGGGGAAGCCCGAGGCAAAAACCACTAACCACGATGAATGCCGTAACAGCATGGTGGCCAAAGGCGAACCACAGCTGGAGGATGGACAACACCGATGGGATTTCGACACGGTAAAGAATCGGAAATGCTTCTGCGACAGCATGGTTTAGGACCACTGTCAAACAGGCCAGAGCGCGGATCCCTTCGACATAGTCGTAGCGAGGTCGCACATCAGAACCTGTAGCATCAGCTCGCAACACTCGTTGCCTCCACAATCTGTGTGGATCCACGGTTGTACAGAGCACGCTCGACCAACCCAAGAATCAGACCCATAAAGATCATGTTGCGGTAGACGCTGAGCTGAAGGTCGAGCAGACCAAACAGGATTTCCATCACGACGATCGAGAATGCCCACAGTGCAAGCATTTGTGACCAGGGATTGTCATCCTTTTCAGCAAGAATCATCAAGCGGCAGATGCGGATGATGGCAAACGCGATAATCATCCAGAAGGCGATGAACCCAACCGTACCGGTACGCATCCACAGCCAGAGAATCTGGTTATGCGGGAGAATATCCCAGAGGGCATAGTTCTTGGAGATGTCCGCCATCGGGTGGTTCTTCAGGAACGGCTTACCATAGCCATAACCAATCAAGGTAGTTAGTGGTGACTCCTTAATGGTGTCCATGATGTTGGCGCTCTCAGCTTGCCGGTAAAGGTCGGATGACTCATCACGTGCGCTTGGCTCAAAGTGACTCTTGATCGCACGGGCGGGCTGCGCTATCGTCGATTCCGAGTTTCGGAACGCGTAGTAATAGACGGGTCCAATGGTTACCATCAGCACACCGAGAACGATTGCCATCGTACGACGCTTTGGCATCGCCCGAATCGCGGCCATGATGATAATCGGCAGAGCGATCACGAGTGCAGCTGTTCCTGCACGGCGGTTTGTTGCAAGGTTTCCAAGCACCACTGCAGGATAAAGCAGCCACAACCAGACCATCAGGGAACCGCGCATTTTGACTAGCCAAGCAGCTAGGAGCAAGCCGACAAAACAGCAGAAGAAGAAGGCTTCTTCATGCGATCCAACTCCCTGGTCAGGTAATGGAAGCCCAGCGATGAGCACATACCGACGGTAGCAGTAAACAAGTCCCTTGATTCCAGCACATGCCGTGAAGAACCAGGCAAATCGGCGTATATCCTTGTTCGGATCCGCGATATTGAAGGCAAAGAGGTACATCGCCAACAGATAGATCTGTGAGCGGATTTCCTGCAAAACAATGGTGTGATCCTGACCTTCTCCGAACGCCCGGACGGTGTTAAGGAGAACCATCACGGTATAGATAGCAAATGGCCAGATCATCGTACCGAACTGAATCTTGACGGTGCGCATATAGACATTGCGAACCATGTTGCCAAAACCTGCGATAAAGAAGATCAGCTCAAACAGGTTGATTGGAAGCGCTTCAAAGCTCATCCCACGGCGCTGGAAGATAGTGTTCACATTCCAGAAGAAGGGGACCTGATCGAAGAAGCCTTCTGAGATATCACTTGGCAAGACTTCGAAGAGGATAGCCGCTGGAAAGATGATGTACAGCGACAGCTTTCGGTAGCGCCAGAGCAGAAACGGAACAACGAAGATTGCGATGAACACCATCGGGAGCGCAGCGCTGTCGAGGTCCAGCAGGACAAAGAGTCCACCGCAGACCAGGGAGAGCAGCAGTGCCCAAAAGACCCCGATGAACTTTGAGCGCCTTACATTGCTTGCAAAGGCTCCCGCATCCGGGAGCAGCTCGAGGAGAGGTGATGGAATCGCGGCGAAGGCTGGCTTCTGCGGATCCGATGTAGGTTGTTGTACGGCCATAGGGTTGCGTCCTGCGAGCTGCCTAATTCTTGATAAACGTGAAGACGACACATGCGAGAATCCACAGGAAAATGGCCCAAAGGGTTCCCCTACTGATCCGCTTCGTCAAGAGGCCAATCGCAGAGACGCCGTAAAGAATGGAAATGCACAAATTCATGGGTTTGTTCTCTCATCCGCGATAGGAATCTTGATCCGGCTGGTTCTCACCCACTCCGCATCCGCCCCACCGGTGTCTGCCTTACCCGATCGACGCCCAGACAACAGTCCGATGGCGTAGAGGACAAGCTTCCACACGATGTATATCGGCGCAAAGGCAAGCGCTTTGAAGGTCTCTTTTTTGGCTCCAGCCAATCCCAGGCCAAAAAAGACATACAGGAGGACACAAACCACACTAAAGCCGGAAGCCACCATCGCAATTCCTGCAAATGGACTACCAAGGAGTGCACAGAGAATCGCGAGGCTGCTCAGTCCGATGCATCCAGAGACCTGCTCGGCAAGCGGAGGCTGGAGCAGCTCAAACATCGCGCCAAGGAAGCGGAGATCACGCGTTGAAATCAATGCCTTGAGCAGCTGCGGGGCACGTGAGCGCACGACACGGTAGCGTCCACCCTCCCAGCGCTGGCGCTGGCTACGCGCCTGGTCGTCCGTCACTGGCATCTGAGCACAGATGAACGCATGCGGGGCATATTGAACTCGGATGCCGCCATGCTGCATCAGGTCCATCGCGTAGTCCAAATCCTCTGTCACCGACCGACCAGACATCGGGTACTGGGCGAGGCACCCTCGGGTAAACGCCATCCCGTTGCCCTTCAGCCCAAGACACCCACCCGCGTTATCGATAGCGAGGAGGCGGATATGGTTTACAAGATCAAAAGCAGCGGACATCAAGGCTGCGCGCCAGCCATCCCCGCCATTCATCACACCGTAGCGCCCCTGGACAGCCGCCGGGACCGATGGGTCATCCGGGAGCTCTGCAAGGAGGCGCAACGCAAAGTCAGGCTGCACCTGCGTGTCGGCATCCACAACGATATACGCATCCGCACCGGCGCCCCGAACCTCAGATGCATTGCCGGCACCGTTCATCAAAATGTCGAATGCAAATGCAAGCGCAAAACCCTTGCCACGCTCCGCTTTGTTCTGACGTTCGATCACAAATGCACCAGCATCACGTGCCAGCTGCGCCGTGCTGTCAGTGCAGTTATCCGCAATCACAACAATCGGCAGGCGAGGCTCAACGGCCGCCAGGGACTGCAGTGTTGCCGCGATGACATCCTCTTCGTTATGCGCCGGAATCACGATGGTCGCGCTCAGCGGGGAAACCCTTACCGAAGATGTCCGTTTGCGCTTTGGAGCGGTGGCTGCACTGATCAGAATGAACAGGAGATAGCCGCTCCCAACGCAGATCGGAATGGCGATCAGGAGGGTGATAATTCCAGCGATGGTGCTCATGGATGTCAATTCAACTCGGCAGATCAGACCCGGAACATGCTACGGACGCCCGTAGGGACATGGTCCTTCGAACGGTTCATCACAATGCCCATAACCTTGTCACGGCCAAGCTTTTCAAGGGATGAATGCACGACCTCACGCGGTGTCACACCGGACCAGACGACCATCATGATGGCATCGATATACGGCTTGATCGGCAATACGTTTCCACTGGCCACGGATGGCAGCTCAACAACAATCACATCATAGAGCTCGCGGCATGCGGCAAAGACTTCGGTGATGTATGGCGAGCGTGCGATGCGGTTTGGATTGTCGGAATCCTTACCTGCTGGGATGAAGTAAAAGCCCTTGCACTCCTCAGACTGGATCGTTGTAACCGTGTTACTTTCGCCATCGAGGACATCGACAATACCCGTCGTCCCAGCACAACCCAGGCGATCAGCCAGGGTGCTGCGGGAGAGGCTGAGGTCGATAAGACAGACCTTTTTGAAGCTGTTCTTGGCGATGCTCATCGCGAGGTGAAGCGCAATCGTGGACTTACCTTCACCCGCAACGGCGGATGTAACTCCCATGATGACGCTCTGTTGGCCATCAAAGAGGGAGCGGTCCATGAGCTCATGGGT
>CAIWTR010000006.1 GCA_903915615.1 uncultured Armatimonadota bacterium | reverse complement strand
GGGTTTGACATCCCGGCGGCATCGTTCAAGGCGGATGGCACTCTGGCGCGCATTGATATTTATACGGATGAGAAGCCGGTGTCCGGCTGGTGGAAATAGGTGCGAGTCATGTCACGCGATGTAATATTTATTGTCACAGCAGTAGCCACTGCGGCATGTATCGCCCCGCAGCTGCTCGCCACCCCGCAGCCTCCAAAAGGCACCGCCGTTGTCGGCAAGTTCACGATCACCAACCCAGGCGGCTCGCTCAATGCTGAGTTTCGTGACCGAAGCAAGCCGGTTTTCGAGATGGCAGGCCCTGAGCTCAAGCTACGCTCAACCCAGCTCGATTTGGATGCCCGTAAGGCTCGTCTCGAAGTCAGCGGCAAAATCGTCGTCAAAGGCACGCTCACCGGACCGCTGAAGATTGTCGTCAAAGCCGATGACCAAACAGACACCATCACGTGCGCGGGGGCGGTTTACACGCAAGCCGATGCGAAATCCGATGCCGAGATTCTCCTTCAAGGGGATGTTCGCTGGGTGCATTTGTCTCCCAACGTCGATGGCCCCGCAGAGCTCAATGGGAACGGTGGCAAGATTGTCCTCCGCAGCGGGACCGCAGGACCATTGATTGAGCTGGGAAGTGGTTCGTTTACCGCCACGCCTAAGCCGCAAAAGCCAGTCCCTGGAAAAAAGCCGTGAGTAGCATCGGTGCGCAGGACCGCCATGTTATTGCCGTCCACGAGCTGGTCAAGGAATACCGCGGCCGCCGCGTCGTCAATGGCGTCAGCCTCAGCTTTGAGCAGGGGGAAATCGTTGGGCTGCTCGGACCGAACGGCGCGGGTAAATCCACAACGTTTTATATGACCGTTGGCCTGGTAAAGCCGCTGTCCGGCAAGGTGATGCTGGATGAAGAAGACATCACGCCGCTGCCGATGTATAAGCGCGCCCGCCGCGGTATCGGTTACCTCGCGCAGGAACCAAGCATTTTCCGCAAGCTCAGCGTTATCGAGAACATTTTGCTTGTGCTCGAAGCGGTCGGGTGTCCGAAAGGCGAGCGCAAGGACAGGGCGATGCAGCTGCTGGCCGAGCTCGGGATGGACAAAAAAGCCGATCTGCGCGCATTCAGCCTCTCGGGCGGCGAACAGCGGCGTGTTGAAATCGCACGCGCACTTGCCGCTGATCCGAAGTTTCTCCTCCTCGATGAGCCATTTGCTGGCATCGACCCGCTTGCGATCGCGGACATTCAGGTCGTTGTCCGCCAGCTGCGCGAGCGCGGCCTCGGTATCCTCATCACCGACCACAATGCCGCCGCGACGCTTGACCTCACCGACCGGTCGTATGTGATTGTCGAAGGCAAAGTGATCCGCGAAGGCACGGCAGACGAGATCGCAAACGACGAGATGGTGCGCAAGTACTATCTGGGTGACAACTTCCGGCTCGCGCAATGACACGCATCAACCGCCTGATTATTGGTGAGGTCCTGGGGCCGTTTCTGGGCGGCGTCGGGATGTTTACGACGCTGTTCTTCGCCGCGGATGGCCTCCAGCGCATCGCCGACTATCTACAACGCGGCGAGTCAGCTGCTGTCATTCTCCAGGTCGTGCTGTACACGCTGCCGACGCTGCTTCCGTATACGATTCCTCAAAGCAATCTAAGTGTGGAGAATTCTCCACAGTTTTTTTAACCAGTTCAGCGGGCGAGGTCTGCCCG
>CAIWTR010000005.1 GCA_903915615.1 uncultured Armatimonadota bacterium | reverse complement strand
TGGCGGGACGTACCCGTACATGGCGCCCGAGGACTTTGATGAGACGGCAGGCAGTGACCGCCGCTCAGACCTTTGGTCGGTTGGGGTTGTGGTCTACGAAATGGTGACCGGTCGCCGACCCTTTGTGGTTGAGAAAACCCGCGACCCATTTGCGTGGAAACGCGTGATCGATAACACCGAGCCAATACATGTCAGCCACTTGGGACTTGGATTGCCATCCGAGCTGGATGTCGTTCTTACCAAGGCGTTGTCCAAGAGCAAGGATGACCGCTACCAGGATGCACGTTCGTTCCGGGATGCACTGCTTGCATCTGCGGGAGTTGCTCCAGCCGCAGTCCTGACGGAGTCGAGGCCGAATGCGGATACCAGGATGCGTATCCCAACGCCAGAGCCACAGCTGACAACAGAACTGTCCCCTTTCTTTGTCTTCCCAGATGGCAATGCAACGGCCGACATCGATGGCTTTCTGGCCGCCGCTGCGCGGAATTGGGACTTTTCGTGCACTGCGCTTGCGGATGGGCGATTTGCTAATTTCCTGTTCAAGCTCCACGCAGATGAAGTTGCAAACCTTGCGCGTAGCCTTGCGGCAAACAATGACCTTTCGCCTGACCGCCGCCTCAGGATGTTCCTCGAGTACAGTCAGCCGGACCCGGATGCCCCTGAGGTTGACCCGGTCGAAGAGTACGAAACAATCATTGGTGTTCAGTACTGCCACCCTGATGAACCTGAACCTGAAGCTGAACCAGCAGCGGATGTCAGTGACATCAATGTCATTGCACATCAACAAGAGGAATTCTCGGCGAGTAGTGGTGATGCGCGTGAGCTGGCAACGACTGCAAGCGCCGCGCAATCGGCGACGATGAGCCAGGGAGATGGCATTACCGATGTCCTGCCACCGCAAGGGACTTCAACTGTGACACTCGATAACAAATCGGCAGCGACATCCGAGCCGCGTACGGTTGCAACGGTAAGCCCGGTTATCTCCGATGGTGTTCGTCAAAGTACGGGAACAGGTACACCCATGTCCACGCGTGGTTCTGCATCCCGTAGTGCGGATGGACTTCCGACGACATGGCCATCCGATGCCCTCTATCAGCCGCAGGCACAGCGTGAGGTTCCACGCTACCGAGCAGCTGCTGAGCCGATCATTATGCGCTGGTGGTATTGGCCATTGATGTTGATGACTGCCTTACCCGTCATGTTGGGGGCTCTTACGTACGTTGTTGGCACGGCGGTGCCTACAAACGTGATGATGGCATTGCTGGCGGTAACGGGTATCTTGGCAAGTCTGCAGATGGTGATTACGAGCGGTGTCCGGATGCCTGCATGGGCGACATTTATGCTTGTCTTCCCGATGGCGATTGGAGTGATGGGCGGCGGTGCATTGGCTGCAGCGCTTGTCGGGCCTGCCGCATCCATGCAAAATTTCCTAGAGGCCCTGTTACCTGGAATCGTTCCACTGGCGTTGCTGGTTGCGGCGGGTGTCTCAATTCGTCGTACTTGGCGTTTCTGGGTCGCGGTTCACATTTTGCTTTCCGTGGTGTCAAGTGCAGACATCGTCAACGCGTTTATTCTCGCGAAGTAGGTTCTCAGGTTGTGTGCGAAGGCGTACTCATTTTGAGAATGGGGTTTAGCCCAACCCATCCATCCAATCTATAGTCTGCTCTCCGCGAAGCCTAAGAATCCCATTAATTGTTGAAAACGGGCGGTGATCGAAAAAGCCACGATGCGCACTCAGCGGGCTTGGATGCACTGACCGGATCGTGTCATGCCTCTCTGTTAAGAATGGCGCAGCTGCATTTGCGGCATGCGCGCCCCAGAGCACGAAGATGGGTGGATTTTCACGGGATGCCAGGGCTGCAAGTACGGCATTGGTGATGATGTCCCACCCCAGCTTTGCATGCGATAGCGGCGTCGCCGCACGCACGGTCAGGGTTGTGTTCCAGAGCAAAACGCCCTGATGTGCCCATGGAGTGAGATCGTGGCGGGTTGGCCCTGAAACACCAAGGTCGAGTGCCAGTGCTTTGTGGATATTCCTCAGGGATGGCGGTGCGGGAATGATATCCGGGACGCTGAAGCAAAGGCCCTGCGCCTGCCCGGGCCCGTGGTAGGGATCCTGCCCGATAATGATGACCTTTGTCTTGGCGAACGGCGTGAGTGTGAGCGCACGCAGCTCGAGACCAGCTGGAGGATAGACAGTATTGGATGCCCGCTCAGCGGCGAGGCTACTGATGAGGGCCTGGCCTGCATCGGATGCGAACACAGGTCCGAGTATCGCATGCCAGTCGGAGGAACCCAAATCCGCTAGAGGGTGCTGCTGCATAGCGGCATTCTAAGCCGGTGAATCTGCAGATGCACAAGGAGAATCGATACGGCGCAGCGAACCGGATGGCATGTCTAGAGTCTCATTCGGTCTTCCTGCAGAGCTGCAGGACTACGTTGTCAAGGTCGGTACCAGACCCAATCCGCATCGGGCTGCGCTCCGGGATGCCACGAATGCCTTGGAAAACGCATCCATGCAGATCAGCGAGGAACAGGGCAATTTCATGTACCTGCTCATCAAAATGATTGGTGCACGCAAATGCCTTGAGGTTGGGACATTTACTGG
>CAIWTR010000004.1 GCA_903915615.1 uncultured Armatimonadota bacterium | reverse complement strand
GGGCAGCGCCGCGTGGATGTTGACATTGTTGGTGTGCAGGCAGCGCGCGCATCAGCGGATGTTAGTGATGCTGAAGCACAAATCGTTGAGGCGGGGATGGGTCAGCAGGCGGTGCGTTTTGTTGCGCTGGAGACGGCCAAGGATGCGGTTAGATCCGCAGAGGCTGGCGTTGCGACGGCGAAGGAGCTGCTCAAGCGTACGATTTTGGTTGCGGCGCAGAGTGGTGTCGTATTGAAGAAGACGGCGAATGTTGGTGCGAGCATTGTCCCCGGTCAGACGATTTTGACGATTAGCCAGGGGGATGCCCTTTGGATCACTGCTAACTTCAAGGAGACCCAGATCAAGGACATTCATCTTGGTCAACCTGTAGAGATTCATGTGGATGCCCTTCCATCCGGGAAAGTCGCAGGCGTCATCGCAGGCATCGGAACCGCGACGGGTGCAACGACAGCGATGCTCCCACCTGACAATGCGAGTGGTAACTTTACAAAGGTTGTCCAGCGCATCCCGGTGCGGATTGCAATCACCAAGGCTGGCCCGGGTATCCGGATGGGAATGAGTACAACAACGACCATCGATACCGCGGACAAAACGGACCACGCGGAGCGCGTGCCTGCTGGCTGGAATGGCAAGCCAGCATCCAGTGGAAAGCAATAAGTGGAAAAACCAGCGGCTGTGCCGCTTGACCCGGACATTGGTGTAAGCCCACATCGGTGGTGGATCTTCGCCGGCCTCTGGGGCGCGGCGGTCATGGAAGTCCTTGACACAACGATTGTCAATGTGGCGATGCCTCAGATGGCTGGCAACCTCAATGCGACGCCCCAAGAAATCGCGTGGGTGGCGACTGGCTACATTTTGAGCAATGTTGTGGTGCTCCCGATGACGGCATTTCTTGCGGGACTCTTCGGCCGTCGGAACTACCTGATCGGCTCGATTGCGCTGTTCATTCTGGCATCGTTTTTCTGCGGGATTGCGACAAGCCTTGGCCAGATGGTGGTCTGGCGAATTATTCAGGGTGCGGGTGGTGCGGCCTTGCTGTCAACGGCGCAGGCGACGCTGCGTGAGATCTTTCCACGGGCGCAGCAGGGGATGGTCCAGGCATTTTTCATGATTGGGATTGTGGTTGCGCCGACGCTTGGCCCGACGCTTGGCGGCTGGATTACGGACAACTACACTTGGGGCTGGGTGTTCTTTGTGAATGTCCCTCTTGGCCTGCTCGCGATGTTCCCCGTGAGTGCGTATCTGAAGGATTCACCTTTTCAGAATCCGAATGCCAGTCGGCGCCCGGATTGGCTTGGCATTGGCCTGTTGACGGTAGGACTTGCCAGCTTCCAGTATGTGCTAGAGGAAGGCCAGAAGGATGACTGGTTTCAGAGTGAGTTCATTACAAGGCTTGCGATTATTGCTGGCGTTTCGCTTGTCTGGTTGGTTTTCTGGCAGCTGAGTCCTAAGAACAAGGCTCCTGTGATTGACTTCCGAGTGTTGAAGAACCACCAGCTCAGGACATCGCTGTATTTGTTTTTGTCGCTTGGCTTTGGGCTCTACGGCGGGTTGTTTTTGTATCCGTTGTTTACGCAGAACATTTTGCACCTGACGCCGACGGCGACGGGGTTGTCGCTCCTCCCGGGAGGCCTTGCGACGATTGTGGGTGTGTTGATTTGCGGGAGGTTGCTCAGCGGATCGATTGCCGACAAGGTTGACCCGCGGGTCTTGGTGTTTATTGGCGTTGGGTTGTTCAGCACATCGATGTGGCAGCTTGGCCACCTCACAACCGCGACGGGCACGGATGACCTGACATTTGCGTTAGCGGTCCGTGGCTTGGGATTAGGGTTTCTGTTTGCGCCGATTAATCAGATTGCATTTGCGGGGATGGAGCCTCACGAGACGCAGCAGGGAGCGGGCTTGATCAGTCTGACGCGGCAGCTGGGAGGCTCATTTGGGATTGCGGTTCTGGGAACGCATCTCTCGGGCAGTATCAAGACGCACCAGAACCAGCTTGCAGATCACCTGTCTTACGGAGGTGCGGCGCTCGGAGAGCGCTTGCAGGGCGCGACGGGATTGCTGGTCGGGGCCGGGAGCAGCCCAGCGGATGCGCAGAAGGCGGCTCCGGCGATTGTTCAGATGTTGGTTGACCGTGAGGCGGCAATGATGGCGTTCAACAACGGCTTTCAGCTGATTCTGGTAGCGTTTTTGTTTGCGGCACCGATGGTGATGTTACTTAGAAAGCCGCGGCTCGGGGGCGGTCCGGGTGGCCCTAAGGGTCATTAAGCTGGCAGGTTTGCAAGCTTAAGCATCTTCCAACTTTTTGTCAGGATTCTTGACCATAAGAGAGCGGCGCCGTCTACGGTGGCGCTCTTTTCGTTTGCCATTTTCGATCAGGAGATAGATACCGGTCCCGATGGCTGCGGCCCCGACGATTCCGCCAATGATGTACATCGTCTTAGAATCTTCAGCCGTCGCAGTGTCCATTTTAGGCGACAGGGATCCCTTGAAAATGATGTCCATGGCGTCACCGTGCGTGCGTAGCGAAGCCGTATTTCCGTTGAGGTCCAGCTTCCAAACGTTGCCAGGCAAATCGGTATCGCGTCCATTTGTAATGGTGATGGATGTCGGCTGCGAAGTCACTCCGGTCACAGGAAACTTCAGTCCATTTGTTCCCGGCTTGAGCTGATACATCCCGAGTGCAGCGAAGAGATTCGTCGCGGATGATGCTCCATCGATGACGAGAATTTCCACAGCAGAGACATCGATGTTTGCACCTTGCTTGTCGCCTGTGATTTGAAATGTTACATCCACATTCCCCGCGGATGCGCTTGAGCTGTCGGTGCCATGAAAGTCATAGCTAAAGGTTTCCGCCCGCGCGGATGACCCCAAGGCGGCAGAAATCAATATAGTCATTGCGACGACACGACCGACACACCACGCAACTTTGGCTGACACTTGCATTTTCATAAATCGTTTTTTTGTTCCGTGTAACGGGATATTACACACTGTAAGTACCCAATTGTATGGGCACAAGTCACCGTCAATGACCGGGCAGGTGAAAGTTTAGAAAAGTTTAGTCCCTGTCATGCATTTTCAAACTGACTTTAGAATTATTTTCAAGGCACTTTTGGTCATCATTTGGGTCGAATTAACTGAAGTTAAGAACTATTGCGTTGATTTCACTATTGATGTCTGCTTGTAAACCTTCAATCGTGCACTAGTCTGATTTGGCTGGGCGATTAGACACATGCCCTGCTATGTGCCGCTATCACATAGCATCTTTCCTGTTTGTTCAGCAGCTGCAGATAAGTCTCGCCATCAGTTTTCAAG
>CAIWTR010000003.1 GCA_903915615.1 uncultured Armatimonadota bacterium | reverse complement strand
CGGCGGCGATGGCCCAATCAAGGCAACCAGCCCTGGCATGGCGGCGATGATTCTGACGATTATCGCTGCCTTAGGATCCATTATCTCTGCGGCACTTGTCGGCACGGCGATTCAGCGCGACTTTGAGACCGGTACGCATGACATTTTGTTTGCCACCGGGATGCGCAAGCAGGACTACTACTTCGGCCGCTACATCGGCAGCCTCCTGGTGTCCTTCCTCGTCTTTATGGCTCTACCACTTGGGATGATGATTGGCTCAGTGATGCCGTGGGTTGACCCAAATGTCCTGGCACCCTTTGACATCCGGACATATCTCAATCTCTACACCGCGCTGCTTGTCCCCAACCTTATCCTCACCGGTGCACTCTTCTTCGTGTTTGGTGCGGCAAGCCGCTCTGTGATGGCGATTTACATCATGGGTGTCTGCCTCTTCGTTGGCTACGCAGCCAGCCAGACGCTCATCCAAAGCATGGACAACCGCTATATCGGGGCGCTTCTCGACCCGTTTGGCCTCGCGGCGATGCGCTACGATGCCCGCTACTGGACCGTCTTTGAGAAGAACACACGGCAAATCACGCTTGCGGGATCATTGCTGATCAACCGGGCCATCTGGATAGCCGGTGCTGCCGTCCTCCTCGCAGGTGGCTTTCGAACCTTTCAGTTCAAGTCATCACGTGCCGGTCAGGCAAGCAAGTCATCCAAAGGCAAGGCAAAGCGTGCAGCAAACACGCCAATCATCGAAACCAGCCTGCCGGTTTACCAAACAACACCCCTTACATTCATCGCAGCGATGACAAGTATCGCCCGGGCACCCTACCGCGACATCGTAAAGGGGGTGAGCTACAAAATCATCATGGTCGCCGGCCTGATGCTCCTCACGATCAACGTCTGGAATGCAAACAAAACGTTCGATAATGCCGTGCTCCCGGTGACGCGCATCATGGTCGAAACAGGCTTCAACAGCTTTATGCTCTTCTACGTCATCCTGATCACCTTCTACGCGGGTGAGCTGGTCTGGCGTGAGCGCGGCGTACGGTGCGACCAGATCATGGATGCCCTGCCAACGCGCAGCTCCGCGGTTGCGGTTGGTAAGTTTGTCGCCCTCGCACTGATGCTGGTCACGACAACCCTGGTCGTGATCGCTGGATGTCTGATTCTCCAGATCATCAAGGGCAGCCCGGACACCAACCTTGCGCTCTACTTCACCTACGGCTTTGGCATTTCCCTCCCGCAGCTGTTTATCCTCGCCGCCGAAGCCATCTTCATTCACACCATCATCAACCAGAAGTTCATGGCACACGGCATCTTCCTGATTGGCTTTGTCCTTCAGGGAGCGATTGCTGGAATCGGCTTTGACCACGGTCTTTACCAAATCGGCAGCATTCCACAAGTCCCACTCTCGGACATGAACGGCTTTGGGCCTTTCCTGCTCCCGGTACGCTGGTTCACACTGTACTGGGGATCCTTCTCCGCGCTGCTGCTGCTCGTTTCAAGCGGCATCTGGGTCCGTGGAAAAGACACAAGCATCAAGCAGCGCTTCCTACGCATCGACCTGCCACTTGCCCCGCGCATCGGTGCCGGTCTTGCTCTGTTATCGTTTATCGGCAGCGGCGTTGTCATCTTCTACAATACGAATGTCCTGCATCGCTATCAGTCATCCAAGGATGCCGTCCGGAATCAGGCGAACTACGAAAAGTGGTTCCGCGCCGACTGGCACAAAAAGCCACAGCCAAAGGTTGTGGATGTTGACATCGATGTCACATTAATGCCGAAGGAAGGCAAGTACATCTCCAAAGGCAAACTTGTCCTCGAGAATACCCATGATGTCGCTATCAGTGAGGTGATAGTCTCTCACGCGGATGGCTTGAATGAGGTCGTCCTTACGCCTGATAGTCCGTGGACAGAAACCCGCTACGAGCGTAACCTCGGTGTGCATGTGTTCCGTCTTGGCAAGCCTCTGCCAGCTGGCGGAAAGCTCACAGTCAACTTCACCCTTGGCGACACACGTGGGGGCTTTAGCAACGGACAGCAGAACACGCAGGTCGTTGAGAACGGCTCATTCTTAACGATGCCTGTACCGATGATTGGCTATCACTCTGATGCTGAAATCTCCGATGATGCAGAGCGTCGCCGTCAAAAACTTGCCCCGAAGGAGCAAATGCCACTGCCGACCGCGGCAGGTGCACGTGACCGCAGCTACCTCGCCGCAGAGTCGGACTGGGTCAAGTTTGCGTGTACGGTTCGCACGGATGCCGACCAGATCGGTGTTGCGCCTGGCTATCTCGAAAAGGAATGGGATGAGAACGGGCGTCGCTGCTTCCGCTACGTCATGGACACGCCGATTCGTTACTTCTTCACCGTAGTGTCGGCGCGTTATACAAAGCTTGAGGACACATGGACAGCCCCGGATGGCCGTAAAGTCGCGCTTCAGGTTCTGTACCATGCGCCGCATAAGTGGAATATCGAGCGGATGATGGCGGGAATGAAGGCATCCCTTGCCTACTGCGAGGCGAACTACACGCCTTATCAGTATCGCCAGCTGCGCATCCTGGAGTTTCCAGCATACGCAACGTTTGCACAGGCATTCCCGAACACGGTTCCTTATTCGGAGGGCATCGGCTTTATCCTCAATGTCGACAAAGATCGACGTGGCATGGATACACCTTTCTACGTGACGGCCCACGAGACAGCGCACCAGTGGTGGGCGCACCAGGTGATTGGAGCGGATGCAGCCGGTAGCGAAATGCTCTCGGAGGCCCTCGCCGACTATACCGCTGGTCGAATTTTGTCCAAGAAGCTTCCCGTCGCGGGTGAGCGACGCTACTTAATGCAAAGTGTCGAGCGCTACCTCCGTGGTCGCTCAAGTGACCGTATTGGTGAAAACTCGCTGGCGCTGTGTCAGCATCAGCAGTACATCCACTACTCAAAGGGAACGCTAATCTTTACAGCCCTCTCGCGGCGTGTCGGAGAGGAAAAGCTGAACAGCGTAATTGCCGAGTTTGCACGCAAAAATGCGCTGCAAAAGCCTCCGTACTGCACCGGCTCAGACCTCGTGAATCTCCTCAAGCAACGTCTTCCGGAGCAGCGGCAGTGGATTGAGGATGCCTTTGAAAAGATCACGCTCACAGACTTCAAGATCACAGATGCAGCCGTTAAGCAGGGCTCGGATGGCCTCTGGGAAACGACGGTCAAGCTTGAGAGCCGGGCCAACTACTCGGATGCCAAGGGGCAGGAAACCGAGAAGCCGTTTGCTGGAGATGTAAAGATCGCCCTTACGAGTGCATCCGACAAGACGGAATACATCGGTGATGTCATCGCGATGTCGACTCACAAGCTGTCAACCGGGAAGCAGACGCTCATCCTTCGAAGCAAGACCAAACCGGCGACGGTGGTCATTGATCCGCTGATTGAGTGGCTTGGCCGCAGTATGGATGACCGCATCAAGACGCTTTAGTCAACGAAAAAGTTGAAGTGACCTCCCCCTGCCCCTCCGGGACAGGGGAGTTTTTTTGCGCTATCGACGATGACTTCGCACGACCAATAATTTATATTGCAATTCAGTTGCATTATAATCTCAGGCGAGGGTAGGCTGAACTCCATGAACGCATCCACTCCAACCACGGACAATCGCCTTCCCGTCACTGTGCTCTCCGGCTTTCTTGGCGCAGGCAAAACCACCGTTCTCAACAACCTCCTGACCGGCGACCATGGTCGCAAAATCGCCGTTATCGTCAACGACATGTCCAGCATCAACATTGATGAAGCACTGCTGCGGGATAGTGTCTCGCGCGTGGATGCAAAAATGGTAGAGATGCACAACGGCTGCATCTGCTGCACGCTGCGCGAAGACCTGTTGATTGAGGTCAAAAAGCTGGCCCTCGATGGTCGCTTTGACTACCTGGTCATCGAGAGCACTGGCATCGGCGAACCGCTTCCGGTTGCGGAGACGTTTACCTTCAACGATGAATCCGGGATGGTCCTCGGCGACATCGCCCGCCTCGACACCATGGTCACTGTCGTGGATGCGCAAGGCTTGCCAAAGCTCTATGCATCCGATGAAGAGCTGCGGGACCGCGGAATCGGAAACGATGACGACGACAACCGTGGGCTGAGCGAGCTGCTGACGGAGCAGATTGAGTTCGCAGATGTCATCATCGTCAACAAATGCGATGTCGCATCTCCTGCGCAGCTGGACCAAACCCGAACCATCATTGCCGCGCTAAACCCATCGGCCACCGTGATTGAGACCAGCCAGGGCAAAGCTCCGCTGGATGACATCCTTGACACCGGCCGCTTCAGCATGGAGCGCGCGGCGGAGATGCCCGGTTGGCTCAAGGTAATGCGCGGGGATGTCTCGAGTGAAATCGATGAATACGGCATTTCTCACTTCGTCTATCGTGCCCGCCGTCCGTTCCACCCATTCAGGCTTGCCAAGTGCCTTGCTGGCGAATGGCGCGGTCTCCTGCGCTCCAAGGGCTTTATGTGGATGGCCAACTTACCGGACATCGCGTTCGTCTGGTCCCTCGCAGGCGGACTGTCTCGCCTTGAGGGTGCTGGGTATTGGTGGGCGGCGACGAACCGGGATGAGTGGCCGGATGACCCTGAGCTCATCCAGGATGCGCTGGACAACTGGGTCGATCCATGGGGCGACCGCCGGCAGGAAGTTGTGTTCATCGGGATGGATATCGAACAGGATCGGCTCATTTCCGCCCTGGATGACTGCCTGCTCAATGATGAAGAAATGGCAGCGGGCCCGGATGTTTGGAAAAAGTATGAGGATGCTCTGGATATCGGGGAATAGTCCTGAGCGACCTAATTGCCGCTGGTTTGTGATCTGTCGAGACCAGCGGCATCCGATTCAACTGGGTCGATCCATGGGGCGACCGCCGGCAGGAAGTTGTGTTCATCGGGATGGATATCGAACAGGAGCGGCTCATTTCCGCCCTGGATGACTGCCTGCTCAACGATGAAGAAATGGCAGTGGGCCCGGATGTTTGGAAAAAGTATGAGGATGCTCTGGATATCGGGGAATAGTCCTGAGCGACCTAATTGCCGCTGGTTTGTGATCTTGATCTGTCCAAGCCAGCGGCATGCGATTCAATTCGCGACCGGTATACTCAACTATCTTCTAAACAGATGACTGGGACCTGGCCTTCGATGTTGAAAACAGCAGCCCTTGGACTTCTTGCTCTCACGCTTCTAGCACAGCTGCCGATGGCAGCTGCCGGACAGAACCCCATTTCAAGTGACCACTTCGAACAACGGGTCCGTCCCTTGCTGCTCGCAGAATGCGCATCCTGCCACGGAGCCTCCACACAACAAGCTGGAATCCGCTTTGATATCCCTTTCCCTGGCACTAAGGAGCAGAAATCCAGGCTCATCGCACGTGTGAAACGCGTTTTACAGCCAGCCACTGGCGGCAAACAAATGCCACCATCCAAGCCACTTAACACGGAGCAAACCGCCACCCTTCTTACGTGGCTGGATTCTGGAGCAACATTTCCAGCCATCAACACGAAGAAGTCCAGTGCATCGGTGCTCTGGTCACTAAAACCCCTAAAGCCAGTAACGTTGCTCTCGCCACAGGAAAGCCCATCGGGTGTTATCGACAGACTGATCACAGCCCGCCTGAAAAAGAGCGGCCTGACACCCGCAAAACCAGCTGATCGCTACACACTCCTCCGCCGGATGAGCTACGACATCACAGGCCTTCCTCCCACATTCGAGGCGTCCCAAAGCTTTGAGAATGACCGCGCACCAAATGCAACAAGCAAACGCATCAAGGAAATACTCGCAAGCCCGGCATTTGGTGAGCATTTCGCACGAAAGTGGCTGGACCTTGCGCGCTACGCGGACACAAAGGGCTATGTCTACACGGAGGAGCGCCGCTACGCCTTCGCGTACACGTACCGTGACTGGGTCGTCGATGCCTTCAACCGCGACCTCCCCTACAACGACTTTCTCCGCCTCCAGCTGGCCGCGGACCGCTACCCCGCAACACCGACAAAAGACCTCGCTGCGCTCGGATTTCTGACCGTTGGGCGGAGGTTTGTCAACAACATCCCGGATGTCATCGATGACCGAATCGATGTCATCATGCGCACCACCCAGGGCCTGACAGTCTCATGCGCGCGCTGCCATGACCACAAGTTTGATCCGATTCCGACCAAAGACTACTACGCGCTCTACGGTGTCCTCGCGCAGTCAGCCGACATCAATGT
>CAIWTR010000002.1 GCA_903915615.1 uncultured Armatimonadota bacterium | reverse complement strand
GCTTACATCCACGCCGGTGAGCGACAGGTCATAGCGCTCCGTGATTGTGTGCCCTGATGATGGAATTGAGTAGACCATCGTGACGGTTCGTGTTCCATCCGTGCCATCGGATGCAGCGAGCTTGGTGACGATGTCGGTGTGCTGTCCGTGGCTTGCGAGATGAACCCAGTCGCCATCCGGGAACTCCTGCCACGCAACCCCGATATTCATCGGGTAGTCATCCGCCGGAGGGACATCATTAGGTCCGAGAATCGGATCTCCGCCAGCCTGGTGGACACGGAGGAGGCCGGTGCCATCGTAGCGGGTGTCAGCCTTGGTATCGATCACAATTCCCGTTCCGTGGTGGTTGGAAATGACTTTATGAAAGGCCGGGATGTCGAGGGTATAGCTACCCGCCTCACAGGGTGTCGGGCCTTCCTCAATACTCTCATCAGCGAAATCTGCCGCAAGCGCGAGCATCGTAGCCGGAAGCAGGTTGTACTGCGAGTGATGTGAGTATGGCTCATACCCATGACGATTTTCCGGCTGGATATGGTTCTTGATGATTTGAAACTCACCGGATGGCCGGAGCCACCGGAGGGTGGATGCAAATGCCAGGTGTGCACCGCGCTTGAATGCCTTTGCGTAGACGTAGTCTCCACGGCTGGCAAACCGTCGCGCTGCAATTTCAAAAATGATGACCTGTTGAATGTCGCCCCAAGTGTGTTGCTTGGTCCGGCCGCCCGTTGGCAAAACGCCCGTGGGAGATTGCATCAGAAGCGACATCAGCTCGCCGCGCTCAAGCAAAACAGTTATCGCATCCCGGTGCTTGCCGCGATAACCCTGCTGCAAAATGGTCTCGAGGAAAAAGCGTGGAAAGGCGTCGTAGACCATTGGGACATTCGGGTCAACGTACATCCCATCGGACGTAAAATTCAGAAGCTGCCGCTCCAGATGCCGGTCATGAAAATGAGCTGTCCCTAAACCTGCCTGATCGCGCAGGACTTCACCACAGCTTGCGATGACATTCCAGTTATGGAGATGTCTTCGCTGCGGTGTGTAAATGTAGCGATAGGCATCTTTTGGAGCAACCTTGCGAATACGTGCTTCGACGACCGCAATGCGAATGTCGGTTGGATACAGCTCACGAAGAATATTTAGGGCTTGTACTGCATTGAAAAGATAGAAATCGCCGTGATTATCGGCTGCTGTGTTCTGGCTGACAGCTTCGACGGCAGCGAGAAGTGCGTTCCACGCACGGCCGGTCAGGTCGGTTGCACGATTGTGTTTGTTTAGGATTGCAACAACTAAAGCAAAGCACGGCGTGCTGTATTGGTGTTCCAGGTTGTCAATGGGATCGATGATTTCGCCGGATTCGCGCTGATGCTTTGCAAAGAATCGGACAATGCCTTCGGCTACATTGAGGTAATCTGTCCGGCCAACCGTTGTGTTTGACAAATCACGCGACTTTACAAGCTGTTGCCGCACGGAATCAACGACATCTTGATGTGGGAATGCGCGTACATAACCCGCCCGGGATAAATCGGGCTTGCGGTAGTGCAGGACCTCTCCAGCGATGTTCCACACGCGACGGGACGCACGGCGTAGTACTTTTTGCATTGACCTCAACCTGTAAACCAAAGAGCCAGCATCGTATTATCCAACCTCTCCTGAGGAGGCAAAAGACACTACGTATGCCTTAACTTTCGGTCGAGAAGCTGCGAAAGTTCAGGGATTTTTCATTCAGCAAAACAAAGAATATAGGCGTTTTCGGCAAATTGACGCACGCGACTCAATTGTTTCACGATATTAACTACTTGGAGCCCAATTTTGGGTTCGCCTGATCTAATTCACAGCTACCAAATACAGCTGGCTGGAAGCCAAAAAGCTCCCCGGCTGTAACAGGCCATTGGGCCTGATGCAACTGGGGAGCGTGATTGAACGTGGGGTCAAATCGGCCTAACTAACGCTAAGCTTGCTGGTTCCATCCCCGTTTGGCTGCACCACAATGCGTGCCTGGAGCCGCTCCTGAAGCGCACCGACGTGGGAAATGATGCCGACCTGGCGTCCTGAATCTGTCCGCAGAAGCTGCAGCGCCGAGAGTGCCGTCTCAAGCGTCTCGGCATCGAGGGTGCCAAATCCTTCATCAATGAACAGGCTGTCAATACGTGCTGAGCGACTGGCGATGTCCGAGAGCCCCAACGCAAGGCTGAGGGATGTCAGGAACTTCTCACCGCCTGACAGACTCGATGTGGCCCGGGTGGCATCCAGGTTGCGACGATCGACCACGAGAATTCCAAGGCCATCCGTGTCCACGCCGCGCAGCTGGTAGCGGTTGCTAAACGACTGCAGACGCTGATTTGCATAGCCAACCAGAGCATCCATGCCGATACGCTGCACCAAACGGGTCAACTTGTCCCCGCCAAACTTTTCATCCAGCAGCTTCCAGCGACTTTCACTTGTCGTCTTTTCACCAAGCTGCCGCTCGAGTTCCGCCAGCTGTAACCGGACTTTGGCATCCTTGTTGACGGTCTCTGCAACCGATGACTGCTCAGCAATCGCATCGTTTGACGCCTGTCGTTTGGCCTGCGCATCGGCCACAAAGGCATCCACCAATTCGCGCGTGGCAGGAAGTGGCGGCACCACAGCTTCAAGCTCTGCGATTTTCTTACGGACTTCCGACAGCTTGCCAGCGACCTCACGCTCACTACCCATCAGCGTTTCGCGCTTCGCTTCGATGGCCTTACATTCAGCATCGGTTAGGAAAACGGCATCCAGCTCCGCAGGGTCACTCACTTCGTTAGCCACAAGCTGTGCATCAAACAACTCGTTTGCAGCTTTTGCCCCTGCCGTCTGCTGAACCACTTGGTCCCACGCAGCACTTACGGCAGATTCTGCCTTAGTCAGGGCATCGATATGGCGGCTGTAAACCTCCACAGCCTTTTCCATAGATGTCCAATTCGGGAGTGCTTGCTCGCCTGCAGCTACATCGTTTGCATCACGTCCATCCGCCTGGACGCGCCGCAGCAACGCTTCCGCCGCGCTGTAGGTAAGAACATGTGTAAGGGTGTTCAAATGGCCATCAATACCGGTCACATCACGGACGCTTGCCGGCAAGTTGACAGCCTTTATGGATGCATCCAGGGTTGATGTATCCGTTGCAGCACGTACAACAGCTGCCTCCCAGACGCCGATGAGTCCATTTGCGCCGACGAGCCCAGCTTGGAGGACGCCAGCCTTTTGAACCCGGCTCTCAAGACGTTTTAGCTCTGCCTGCGTAGCGATCATCAGCGCTTTCGTGTCAGCAAGCTCTGTTGCAGATGTCCCTTTTGCCGGCACAGTTATGACGACCTGCCGGCAGAGTGGGCAGTCATTTCCCTCGACAAGGCGTTCCTCAAGCTCGGCGACTTTGGACAGGCTGGCCACGCTTTGCATAAGAGCATCGACGGTACGGCGTTCGCGTGTGACCTGGTCATTTAGGGTCGTAAGCATCGATGTATACGCGCGTTCTACCGCCTTAGCTGCCGTCTCGCGCTCTCGTTGATCCACTGGTTCAGCGTCCAAGCCTGCGGCCTCAACCACGCTCTGAACCTGCGTCATCTGCTTCCAGAGCTGCAGCCACGCCTGGTCAGCATCGGATTTACTGCGAGCCACCTGCGGCAATGCGACCCGAATGGCGTTTAGCTCGGCTGCGATGGGTTGAATGGTTGCTATCGCATCTGATATTGATGCAAACGGAACCCACCCAATCGCTTCCGCGGCCCCCGATGCTGCAAGCAACCCGGTACGCATCGACTCACGGCCGTAGCGTAGGACCTGTGCACGGGTAAGGGCGGCAAGCGCCGACGCCTGCCCTGCGGTGGTGACAGCAGCCTTATGGTCGCCATCCGCTTTTGAAAGCCGAGCGATGGCATTTGCCTTGTCCCGATGCGCATCAAAGACAGGCTTAAGTGCACGGAAACGGGTAAGGCGCTCGACCTGCGGCTGATGGACCTTCAGAGCACTTTGCGCATCGAGAAGGGCCGCCGTGTAGCGGACATTTGACCCGAGTGCGTTTACATAGTCATCCGCAGACTTTGCCCGCGCCGCAAGCTCATCGGCATCCTTTTTGACCGTAGGAACAAGAACATCCAGCGCCGCCAGACGCTCCGTTTTCGCAAGCTGCTCTGCGGGATCGAGGAGGCTGATTTGGAGACCACTGATGTTATCGCGCAGCGACTTGGATGCCGAAGACGCCAGTTTAAAGGCCTTGCGAATCGCCTCTCCAATCTCGCGGTACTTTGCGGTCCCGGTCAGCTTTTCAAGAATCTGGGTTCGTTCATCATCTTTGGCAGTGAGAAACCGGTCAAACTCGCCCTGCGGCAAGAGCGCAACGCGCTGGAACTGCTCGTAGTTGATGCCCAGAATCTGGTCGACCTCGGTCTTCATCCGGGTGAGCTGCTCTGCAAGCACGGTGATGGAGCCATCTTTTGCGATGCGCTTCAGCACCATCTCAACCGGCTGCAATGCGCCATCCGCCAGCCCGCGGGCACGGCGAAGCCGCCAGGATGCCTCATAGGTCACATCCGCGCAGGTAAACAACAGCGTTGCTTCGCTGGAGGCGGTGTTGGTTGTCATCACATCCGCAGGAGATGACTTCCCGCCGTAGCGACAGGCCTGGCCGTAGAGCGCGAGGGTGATGGCATCGAGGATGGTGGTTTTCCCGCTTCCAGTGGGCCCGATGATGGCGAAGAGCCCACATCCAGCGAGGTTGCCGGTTGTGAAGTCAATCGTGTGGCGTCCACGGAGGGAGTTGATATTTTCGATGGTCAGTTTGAGAGGTTTCATATCAGCCATTCCTCCTTGGTTCGAGGATGTCGGTCCTGAGCAGGGTTAAGAGAGCATCGAATTCTGCTGGGTTGTCATCACGCGGCATCAAGCGCTGCATCAGGTGTTCGATTGTGCCGTATTCGTTTTCACGGATGATGTCCAGCTCGGAGAGAAGCTCATCGGTGGTGCGCTCGGTAGTCGATGCAATAGCGCCATCCGGGAGGTCGCGCTGCACACCGCCCACTGGCGCATAGCCTTTGGCCGTGACCAGCTTCTTGAGGCTAGCGGAGAGGCTGTCGGCGCTCTGAAAGGTTTCATCACTGGTCAGGACAAGCTCGACCCAAGGCTGGAGCTCACCCTCGATGGGTTGAGCGAGCTCTTCAATCTGCGTTTCGAGCTCCTGGATGGTGCCTCGCAGCTGGATCAGGCGGCGATTGCCAATGATTGGAAGCGTGTGGATGGTGAGTGTCCCGGCGGGTTCGACATCGATGATCTGAAAGGCCTTTTGATGATTGCCTTCGGAGAACCCGAGCGCAATGGGGCTACCGGAGTACCGGATATGACCACCATTTTCCGCACCTTTGGGAAAGCTCTGCGGGCGGTGAAGGTGCCCGAGGGCAACATAGCCAAAGCGGTCAGGGAATGCATTAAGGTCGACATCCCCAACTCCGCCGATACGAATTTCGCGCTCGGTGTCCTTATTAGTTTCGCCTCCGGTGACAGTGAGGTGTCCGGTGGCGATGGCAGGGATGTTCGGGGCCAGATTGGTTAGCGCATCGGATGCCGCGGCGTAGAGGTCCCGCCAGCCGGTGCGAACCCGTTCACGGACATCGTCAAGTGCTTCATTCAGCTCAACCTTACGAAGATCCCCTTCACGCAT
>CAIWTR010000001.1 GCA_903915615.1 uncultured Armatimonadota bacterium | reverse complement strand
AGCGCACCAATGCGTCCTGGCGAAAGGTTGATACCATCCGGTGTTGAAATGACCGTGAAGTCGCGGACCTTTCCGACGACAGATTCCCATGCATAAGGGCCAATCTGTCCATTCGCGGATGAAATTTCGACGGTGTATTCGCCCTCAGAGCGGAAGCCATCCCCGATTGCGATATCGCCATCATCCGCTTGAACCCGAGTATGGACGACCTCACCCTTGCTGTTTTTGATTACGACCTTGGCACGTAACGCACTCTGCATCCGGCTCGCGTAGAGCTCAAAACCGGCGTATTGCAAGGCCCGGATTTTATAGATGTCTACCTGGCCGCTACGCTTGAGCTCACCGGAAAACATCGCGGGGAGGGTGACCGCCGTCGCTAGCTCAGTGCTTGTGACTGCGCCACCGCCATCCATGATGTCCCTGATCAGCACCGGCGCATCGCCAAGTGGTG
This sequence comes from uncultured Armatimonadota bacterium, assembly GCA_903915615.1. Taxonomy (GTDB): domain Bacteria; phylum Armatimonadota; class Armatimonadia; order Armatimonadales; family Armatimonadaceae; genus CAIRTT01. Next base: position 3,273 of record CAIWTR010000001.1, on the reverse strand, counting down.
TTGCCACACGCGCGATTCCGGTCACATCGGATGGGAGGCTTACCTTAATGCTTGGGCCATCGGAGACCTGCGCCTCAAGTACCTGTCCAGGGCGGCCAACGGCAGGCGTCAATGTGATGTCGCTTGGGATATTCCCGATGGTCATCCGGTAAATGGATGCCGGATTTCCCTTCCAGAGCAAGTCACGCACAACAACGGTGTAATCGGCATCAGCAGGGGAAACCCAGTGCAGCAGCGGGTCAAGTCCGACTTTTCCGAGGCTTTTGGCAACGACTTTGCCTTTGGAATCTTCAATCTGCACCACCGGGTTGAAGTAACTGACAGACTGCTCATTGAGGCGGTAGCCCTTGCAGTTGAAGCTGACTTTTTCGCCTTTTGATGCATGAAATCGGTAGCGGTCTTTTTGACCGCTTGCGGCAAGGGTTCCATTGACAATGGATGGCAGCTCAACCGTTTGCAGATCGCCATTTGCTGTCGTTTCCGGAAGCGTTCCAACTTCAAAGCGGAAGCCAGCGGAAATGCCGAAGTCAGTTACCAGACGAACTTCGCGGGTGCCTGCTGGGGCATTTTTGGCTATCTCAAACTTTGCGGTGACGACGCCAGCCCGGGCACTTGCCTGAAGAAAATTGACGATCTGGTCGCGGTCAGTTTTAGGGATGTCGGCTCCGCGCAGCTTTATCATGCGGTCAACAGTCTGCTCCCAGGCATCCGGAGACAACACTCGGTTATCGGGGCTGCGAACCTCGTGACAGGTTGAGCAGCGGGCATTCACAATCCCGCGAGCTGACTGGTTAGGTGCGACGCCACCTTTTTGCAGCTTGGCAGTTACGCCAGGGGCACCGAGAACGAGCAGTTCTTTGGCTGCCGAGAGGTTTGCGCCGCGCAAAGCAACTTCAACCGTGGAGCCTGTCCGCGCGCCTGCAGGATAGACAGCTGCGATTTTTGGGAGCTGCTGGGCAAGCGATGAGCCCGTAAGTCCGCACACCAAGCCTGCGACAATGACCCAGCGTCTAAATTGATTGTTGATCATGGCTTTTTGCTTCCTGCAGCTCCCGCAGGGGTGCGTGACTTTGGAAATGTGGATGTCAGCGTTCCATCAGTGAGGTCATAAATGCGGGTATAGCCATCCACGCTGGATGCCGCAAGCCACCGGCTGTTCCCTGAAATCGCCACCGACCAGACATCACCTTTGGCATCCGTTAGCTCGCGGACCTTGCCGCCATTACGGTCCCAGACAATCACTTTATGGTCAGCACCACCGCTTGCGATAAAGCTGCCATTAGTGCTTGCTGCGACGGTGTAAACGGCTGCGCTATGTCCGGTGAGAACTTGGGTCTGTGACCCGGTTCGTGGCGCTGGCTGCCCAGACTTCAAGACAGGAGCTACAAATTCTGGTTTACGCCCATCGGGACCTACAGGACCATCTTCTTGGCCATCCCGAACCCCGGGGCGGTCTGCGCGAACCTGAAAAATGCGAACCGTGCCATCATCACAGCCCGCGACAAACCTCCCGGGCTGCGGGAGCGCTGTAAGGCTCCAAACTGCACTCTGCGCCTGATCGAAGTTGACAACGACACGCCGCAGGTTGGCATCCCAGATCTTGACCATTTTGTCCGCGCCGCCTGTGGCAAAGATTGCCCCACCTGCGCCATCCGTTGTCCTTACGGGAACGGCAACCGAAAGACAGCGTCCGATATGTTCTGACAAAACCCCGATACGCATACCTGTCTTGGTATCTGTGAGAATGACTTTCTCGTCATCCGATGCGCTTAATAGCACATCGCCGGAGAAAGCCAAGCCCTCGATTGTGTCATCGTGAATTTTGAGTGTTTGAGTCGCTTGCCCGGTTGTGGTGTCAAGCAGGATGACTGAGCCGCTTGCGCCTGGTGCTCCGCTTCCTATGGCGAGAATTTTCCCCGATGCGTGGAATGCAAGTGCCCGGATGGCTTCCGTACCAACCGGCCACTCCGCAACCTTTTCGCCATCCGCAAGTGCGTACACGACCACCTTGCGGTAGGTCCCGATGGCGATACGGTTTCCATCCGGATGGAAGGCAACAGACCAGTCAGGAGCCTCCAGCGTCGACGGTCGCAGCGCGCTCAGTGCAGCCTGCTTTGGCTTCGGTGCTGGTCCCGTCTTTTTGCTCTTTACCGGCGGGGCAGCCGCTATCGCCCCTGTAATGATGAGAAGCGACACCACCAATGCCATGGATGTGTGCATCAGCCAATCAGCTCATGCAAGTGACGGCCACCACGGCTCAGAGTTACACGAACGCCTTCCGGGCTGGTAAGCGATTCGGTGTAATCAATGCCAAGCGCCTTGTAGATTGTCGCCGAGAGGTCTTCCGGCTTGACTGGTCGTTCCGCTGGCTCAAAGCCACGGGCATCGGATGCTCCGACAACCTTGCCGCCAGAAATACCACCGCCACCAAGTGCCACGGAGAAACAGCGCGCGTGGTGGTCACGGCCACCATCCCGGTTAATCTGTGGCGTACGCCCAAACTCACCCATCACGACAATCAATGTCTTCTCAAGCAAGCCACGCTGTGCTAGGTCATTTGTGAATGTTGCGAGGGCACGGTCCAGCGCTGGCATCGGGCCACCCTTGAGGTAGTTGAATGCGCCGGCATGCGTATCCCAGCCGCCACTCTGCACGGTGACAAAGCGAACACCACCTTCTACCAAGCGTCGCGCGAGGAGCAGGGACTGACCGACTTGCGTACGACCATAAGCATCCCGAACTTCTGGGCGCTCCTGATTGATGTCAAAGGCTGCCCGTGCTTCGGCGGATGCAAGCAACCCATACGCACGCTCATAGAAGGAGTTCACGGTTTTGCTGCGGTCGGATGCCTTGTCTAGCTTTGAAAACAAACCATCCACGGTGGCGCGCAGGGACTTGCGGCGGTCCATCCGCTCAGCCGTCATGCCATCCGGGAGGTCCATATCGCGCACGCGGAAGCCTGGGTTGTTCGGGTCAGCATCCGGTGAAAATGGGTCGAGCGCCGCGCCGAGGAAGCCTGCGCCGCCGTACATCACTGGACTTGGAACCGCGATGTAAGGTGGGAGCGCTCCTTTACCCTTGAGGTAATGGGATGCAACAGACCCAAAGCTTGGGACACCAAACCCGGGAATAGGCTGGAAACCCGTCATCATGTAGTGCGTGCCGCGCTCGTGCGCTGCTTCGCCGGTGGTCATCGACCGGATGATGGACAGCTTGTCCATTTGCTTTCCGATCATCGGGAAGTGCTCGGAAATCTGGATGCCATCCGCTTTT